>JAQIBK010000060.1 GCA_027859125.1 Actinomycetota bacterium
AGCCCTCAAGAGGGCGACAGATCCGCTGTGGGTCACCCCGCCGTCGCAACCGAGGCTACCTGAGCCGCGTCAGGCATCCCACGGGGGCAGAGTGACACTAATGACGCGCTGGTTAGCCACGCAAACGTCGACGCTTGCGCTCTGGGTCACGCACCGCGTGAAGGCATGCCACCACAACCACATTGTCGTCCTCGAGGCGATAGTACAGACAGTAGGGGAAGCGTTGGATGAGAAAACGGCGTGCACCCCGGTAGTCATCCGGGTACGCAATCGGAAAGGCAAGTACAGATTCCATCGCGTCGTCCACAGCATCGACGAACTCATCACCGAGACCCGGCCGCTGCGCTTCGTACCATTGCCGCGCGGACTCGATATCGGCCAAGGCGGCAGAAAGGAGCCAGGCACTCGTCACTGGAATCAGCCGCGAAGCCGGCGCTTGGCCTCGTCCCAGGGGATGACATCGGCGGTGCCACGGTCAAGAGCATCCAAACGACGATCGAGTTCTGCTTTTTGGGCTGGAGTGAGATGAACTGCGTCAGGCTGCGTGCGCAGGCTCTCCCAGAGATCGCCGATGAGCCTCAGACGCTCCTCCGGGGCAAGCTTGTCGATATCGATGGCTGGGATACTCATGACCCGATGATACGCCCCCATCCAAACAGAACCAAACCGCTTTCTTGCCGTGGCTAACATCTGCGGCATCAGCGGCGAGCGAAGCGAGTCCGTCTGGATGCCGTTGTTAGCCACCTCGACGCAGGCCCGCACCTGGCCGAGGACGAGCGCATCCGTCTTCTAGCTATTGCCCCCGCTTATGGTGGCCATGTAGACTCCTTATTCGACTGGTTTAGTCGGCTGGTGCCGACCGCGGGCTGCAAACCCGTTGGGCTGACCGCAGAGGGAGGCTGTTCGGTTCGATTCCGAAACCAGTCTCCATTCTCTCAACCGTCCGGCCGTGTCTTCGGACATCCAGTGCTGTGTCCAACGTGATGCGGATGAGCTGCGGAGTATGCGCGTCTCTTCCGCAATCTACCTTCTGGCCGTCAGGTTGATGCGCTTGTTCGCCACGGCGCCAACATGAGGCATCCCCGACAGATGAGTCCTCGTCCGGCTCAACCCCTATGGACCGGTGCCTATCTCGATCACTCGCCACGGATCGCTTTCCGTCTCGCGCCCGAGCAGTACGAAACGTCCATCGCCGCCCGGCGGCGTGCCGACGCTGTCTGTGCGGTGACGTACGTACTCCACACGCAGAAGCCGAATCTCACCGAAAACGCGATACTCGTCAGGTCTGTATGCAGCGCTGCCCTCCTGCGAGACGCCGACCAAAAGATCGGTGAGACCCTTGTAGCCGGTCTCGGGAACCGTTTCATCGAATCGCTCCGGGTGCCACATCAGTGCCCGGGCGGCGTCTTTGTCACCCTTGGCCAGCAGCTCGAAGTAGCGCTGCGCGACCACCTCAGGAGACGCATCCACAGGAAGGGCGGGCTGCTGAGAACATCCTACCGCGAGGAGAGCAAACGCGATGACCATGCCGACCACGAGCCTACGCACCCCCGCACACCTCCAGTCCTGGCGAACGTGTTTGCGCTTCAGCTGAAGCGCGCCACCGCGCGCTTCTTGCCCGAGTCTACCTGACTCGGGCGCGCTTTCTGCGAAGCGCGGGTTAGGCGGAAGCCCCGGAGATGCCGCAAGCTTCAGGCGCCAGCCAAGCCCTCGCCGACCACCATGACGGTGACGAATAGGGCTGCTGGGATGGTGAGGGCTACCGCGACGATGTTGAGAGCCGAGCGCTCCTTCCAGCGCCAAATGCACAACACGTTGAATCCCGCCGCCACATCGGCCAACACCAGCCAAATCACAGGCATCACCCAGGTGTCCGTGACGGGGTACGTTTCGCGAAATGTCATGGTGATCACGGGTAGAACGACCCACGCAGACAGGCCCAAGACGGATAGCCCGAGGGCCCACCATCCAAGCGGACTGCCTGGAGTCAGATGCCGGGTGGTCTGAGTGTCCCCACTCTTGAGTTGGCTGCTATCTGAAGCCGACATGACATGACCCCCCCCCCTGCAACCGGGAGACGATTGCTTCCCCTATGCAAGTACATCCCGCATATGCCTTCCCGCCTAACGGGCTGCGGATCCGCTGGTTGGACATGCTTGCTAGCCGAACTCAACGCGTCAGGAGAACGACCTCCGTGGCCACGAAGACACCCTCAACGTACTCGCCAACTGCAAGTACGTTGACTCCCACTAGCCTCGATTCTCCACGAAGCCACCGAGATTTGTGCTTGAAATAGGAGACGGTGACCCCCTGAGCTGGGATAATGGTAGTTGCGATACCGCCATGAACACCACAGGAAAGGTCACCGTACCTATGAAAGCTACCACGACTCGCCTCCCTGTTGAAATCACCTGCGATGCCGAGGGTCTCACGTCGCGTGCCGGCACCGCTCTGCTC
>JAQIBK010000209.1 GCA_027859125.1 Actinomycetota bacterium
CGTTCCAGCTCTTCGCGATCGATCTGCCCACGAACCGGGACATCGTTTCCGAGAAGATCCCACAGGGTGGCACGTATCAGCCGATCGGAGACATCCTGCACACGGTCGACAGCACGATGGCCTCGCCTCTCTCCGCTGTTCATGTAGAGACGGGTGAAGACGTGCTGGAGCAGATCGGTGCTCCCGACGGCGTCTACGCGGTGCTGAGCCCTGATGTCGAGCAGCCAAGCTACCAGTCGATCGAACTCGACCTCGGTGACCTGTCCGATGCACCCGAGATCAAGCTCCTCTTCGAGGGCATGAGCCGCTTCCCCGACTCGGCCGAAGGCAAGGCTCTGAGCGTGGCCGGCGTGCGCCAGAAGGTCGAAGTCATCGGTACGGACGGCGAGTGGACGGCACTGCCGGGCACATGGCCCAAGCCCGCTGAGTTCGCGCGCCCCTACCTGCTCGACCTGACCGGTCTGTTCCCCACCGATGATTACCGCGTTCGTCTGACGTTCCTGCTCAAGACCTACGTCGACTCCGTACAGCTCGACACGACCACCGATACCGGGTTCCAGACCACGCAGGTGCCGATGGCCTCAGCCGAGCTCGGTCGCCACGGTATCGACCGCAAATCCTCCAACAGTGACGTCTACGAGTACGTCTACGAAGAGCCCGCAGCCATTCAGGATTTCGACGTCCACTTCCCCGGCGCCTACACACGCTTCGGCGAGGTCTCACCTCTGCTCGACGAGGCCGACGACATGTTCGTGATCTACGGCGCGGGCGACGAACTCGTGTTGCGCTTTGATGAACTGCCGGAACCGGCTCCTGGAACGCATCGCCGTTACGTCGTGTACGCCAACGGCTTCTACAAGGACATGAACACCGATGTCGACAAAACGGTCGGACCCCTGCCGTTCCAAGCCATGAGCAACTACCCCTACGGTGCCGATGAGAGCTATCCCGACGACGCGGAGCACAACGAGTACCTGGCCGAATGGAACACGCGTGTCGTGAGCGAGTTCGGCCCCGGCACAGCCGCATCGGCCGAAGTGGATCCGACACCTAGTGCGGCCGCCGACAGGTCAGAGAACATCACCCCTGCCGAGGCAGTTCTCGCATTCTTCGAACGCGTCGGCGACTTCATCGAAGGCCTGTTCACCCCTGCCGAGACGACGAGTGCCCGATTCCTCGTCGTCCATGAGGCGGGGCTCCCCGCGCCCGTGCACTACTCGGTCAACACGGATCGATGGATCGTGGCCCTGACTGATGGTGGCCGGAGTCGGTCAACTGCGATACCTGTCAGCGGATGGGAGACGACCGGAACGGCGACGCCGCCTGATCCAAGTTCACCTGGCTCCGCTGTGGGCGCGGGAGAACTTGTGAAACTGACGAGCGTGGATTCTTCGTACTGGGTATCGGATCTTGCGGTCGCGGACAGCGTCTACAACTGGCAGGTGGCCGAGTTCTCACTGGCTGATGATGACGTCGAAGCGGCGCGTGAGATCGCTGTTGAGTGGACCGGATACGGTGAGCCCTCCATCGGCTATCCGACCACGGTGTATCTCTGGAACTTCAATACCGACGCGTGGGAGCAGGTCTCCTCGGCAGTCATGGGCTCGAGGCGTCTGGTCGCGAAGATCGCGCAGGACCCGGATGACGACTACTGCCTGACCTGTCACGACGGAACCCCGCCTGAGGGCGTCGTGTTCCCGAGTTCCGTCTACAACGTAGGGCCGAAATGGACGAGCACGTTCAATGGCGCGGACCTCCATGGTGACAAAGCGGGAACGGGCTTTGGCGGAGGCATCCGGAGCGGATACTCGCGCGGTTCGATGGGCCTCTCGTGTGGCGCATGTCACGAGAGCCACGGGAACGACAACGACTATCACATCGCATCACAAGTCAATGGCGTGAACGTGACGATCACTAATGGCAACAGCTACAAGTCCCTATGCGCGGCATGTCACACCGGCAGCGTGGACGACTGGCATCGACCGTGCTTGAACTGTCATGCATGGGGAGATGGGCATGGCGACGGCCCCAACAGCCCTGAGGTCGTCACGCAGATCGGCTACCCCAACGCGAGCAGCGACTGCTCCCTGTGCCACAGTCATGGGAGCCGGACGAGCGTGGGAAGCGATGGCAATATCGGTCTGCAGGATGGCTGCTCCGAGCATTGGTGTCACGACTACAGCAGTTCGTTCTAGAATGGACTGGTGTCCGCGGGTGAGAGCAGGAGCATTGATTCACAGTAGAGTCGCAACGCCGATGGTTCTTCTTGCGATAGCCGCAACGCTGGTTCTTGCGATCGCTGCACCTGCCTATGCCTTCCACACCGATGGTCGCGAGGGTGACTTGGAGTGCGTCGACTGCCACGGTGACGATCGTGACGACTGGACAGGCGAAGGCCCTCACGGTTATTACACCAAGGAAACCAAGAAGTGCGGCCTGTGTCACACCGTTCATATCGCTCCTGTTGGCGGCGTCAAGCTGTTGCCCGCAGGCACCATCTCCGACTCATGCCTGTCATGTCACGACGGGACTGGTTCCGTCGGCGTGTACAGCCAGATCACTGCACGGGGTGGCACAGTGGCAGCCGAGCACCGTGTCGATACCACCGCGTCGGTGCCCGGCGGCTCCGCCGATCTCTTCAAGGACCTATACTGCGCGAGTTGCCACTCGGTCCATCGAGCAACGATCCTCGAGCCCTACCTGCGAGACACGGGGAAGGCGTTCGGCAGCAAGGAGTGGATCTACTCCAACAACCTGCTCAAAGACAACGTGAACGGTGCGGCTAGCGGAACGTACGCAGTGTACGGCGCTGCCTGGTGCGCGGGATGCCATGACGAGCGGGACAATATCGGTCCCACGCACAACCATCCTGTCAGCATCACTGCCACCTACACGTTGGGACGCTCCAACGACGGCTACTCGGACAGCACCGCAGACCCCTACTGCCAGCAATGCCACGAGGACTATCGCGACGTGGAGACGGACTTCTCAGCGAGCCTCAAGGACTACGGCTACCCGGCGCCAGACGCGCCGACGAACCCCGAGTACACGGCATTCCCGCATCAGTCGATCGAGCCCGAATTCTTGGTGGAGGACGGCGACGACCTGTGTACGAACTGCCACGACGCCGCGGTGCTGCCGTAGATGAAGCAGGCCCTGAACCGGAAGAGCGTCAGGGCAACTCGACCAGCGCAGCCAGCTGTTCCACCACCGAACTCTCCGGACCCACATTCGAAATGCTTAAGCCGTGACTTGCATCATGGCTTGCCGCGAGTCGATGACGTCACAACCCGGCCGGCCGACGAACGTTCCCGCTTAACGTCGCGTGCGGCTAGAATGGGTCTGACGGACGTCGACCCATTGGAGCTCAGGTGGAGCAACAGCTCATACTGGATCGATACCGCCCTCTCGAGGATCTCGGCGAGGGCGGCTACGGCTCGGTCGTTCTGGCCTACGACACGCGCATTCAACGCCGCGTCGCCATAAAGCGGCTCCCGACCATGGGCGTTCGTTCCAGGCGCCAGACTGCCCCCTCGGGCTTGGTCGAAGCCCGCACCGCCGCAATGCTCAACCACCCCTCCATCGTCACGGTCTACGAGTGGGACACGGACAGTGACGAAGCGTTCATCATCATGGAGTTCGTGGACGGCGCAACACTGGCCGACATCCTGGACGCAGAGGGCGCATTGTCTGTCGATCAGGCCGCCGCAGCGCTCGAGGCGGTCTCCTCGGCGATCGCATTCGCACACGACAACGGCGTGCTGCACCTGGATATCAAGCCGGAGAACGTCCTGGTCACGCGCGACGGTCGCGTGAAGGTCGCTGACTTCGGCGTATCGACGCTCTCCGCCGCGATGGGACATGGCGTGGCCGAGGGCGGGACGCTGGGCTACATGCCGCCTGAGCAGCTTTCGGGCGGCGAGGTCGATGAGCGAACCGACGAGTGGGCGCTCGCATCAGTGTTGTACGAGTGCCTGACCGATGCGAACCCCTTTGGCTCCGACTCCATCGAAGGCGCGCTGTTCAAGGCTGAGGTCGTCGAACCCGCTCCCCCGAGCGAGTTCACGCCGGAACTGGTTGCGAGCATAGATGTAGTGCTGCTCGCCGCGATGCTCCCGCAC
>JAQIBK010000116.1 GCA_027859125.1 Actinomycetota bacterium
CATCTGCCACGTCGGAATCGGCAGGGCGTCTTTCGACGAGAAGAGTGTTGTCGAGAACTACAGCGCGCTCATCGACGAGATCAACCGCGTCAAGCCCGCCTCATCCAAGGGGCGCTACATCAAGTCCGTCACCATGGCTTCGACCATGAGTCCGGGCGTCAAGGTCGACCCTTTGCAGGTTCGAGACCTTCTGGCTGAGGCCTAGGACTTTTCATCGTTCGTTCGCAAGAAGCACCTGACTTGCGTTCTTCTGCAAGGCCGTGCATAATCGTGCGTTGCACCATGACATTTGTGCTAGACCGCTGCCAAAGACAGCCGGTGCCCAATCGGGGCCTAAGGGGACGAGCAAGTCCCGCCAGCCGAGGTGGAGCCGATGTGCCGCTCGCGGCACATGTGAAGGAAACTTCCACGGCCTCCGCTGAACATCAGGCGGGGGCCGTGCGTTCTCCCGGACCTTTCGGGGCGCGGCCCGCTCAAGGTTGGATGATGATTCATTCGAACCTGGGTCACGCACGCTACGGAAAGGAGGGAAGTAAATGCCAAATGCTCAGAACACCGCTGTGGTTGCAGCAATCAAGGACAAGCTCACTGCCTGTTCCAGCTTGATTCTTGCTGACTATCGTGGTCTGTCCGTGAAGGACATGCAGGAGCTCCGCAGCAAGGTTCGTGAAGCCGGTGGAGAAGTGAAGATCATGAAGAACACTCTCACCGAGATCGCGGTTCGTGAGCTAGCTATGCCTGCGATGGACGACTATCTGGTCGGTCCGACGGCGGTTGTGTTCATCAGTGAGGATCCGGTGGCGCCTGCGAAGGCTCTCACCGACTTCGCTAAGACGCACAAGGCCCTGGAGATCAAGGGCGGCCTGATCGACAACGCTGTTGTCGATCAGAATGCTGTCAGGGCAATCGCTGCACTGCCTTCACGCGAGGAGCTGGTTGCCAAGTTCATGGGACAGCTACTCAACCCGGTTCGTGGATTCATGACTATGGCCAATGGCCCTGCGAGCGCGTTTGCTCGCGCACTGCAGGCCGTGGCGGATCAGAAAGAGGCCGCGTAGTCATTTCGCGGTTTGAAACGCGGTCTCGTCTGGCGAGATCCGCTTGAGGAAGCACGGATAGTCACATCAAGTGGCACCAACAAGAAGGAGATTTGAAAGATGGCTAACATCACCAAAGAAGAGGTACTGGAGTGGGTAAAGAACGCTCCCGCACTCGAGCTCGCTGAGCTCGTCAAGGAGAGGGAAGAGGGCTTTGGCATTTCGGCAGCCGCTCCTGTGGCCGCTGCCGCTGCTGGTGGCGCCGTTGAGGCCGAGGTCGAGGAGAAGACCTCGTTCGACGTGGTTCTCACCGCCGCTGGCGACAAGAAGATCGGTGTCATCAAGGTTGTTCGTTCACTGACCTCCCTGGGTCTCAAGGAGGCCAAGGATGTTGTTGACGGCGCACCGAAGCCCGTTCTCGAGGGTGTCACCAAGGAAGCCGCCGACAAGGCGAAGGCCGATCTCGAAGAGGCTGGCGCAACTGTAGAGCTTGCATAAGACGGATCGTCATTTGAGAAGTATTGAACGGCGGCGTGCATACGTCGCGAAGAGGGGAGAGTGCAGAGTGGCCGGGAGCCTGTTATGACAGGCCCGGCCCTCTGTGCCGACTCTCAAAAAACAAGTCTTGACCCTAGACGGTTTCCAAAGTAGATTAATACTTTGCGACTAATGACCGTCGCCATGTCTTTGAAGGAGGAATCGCCTGGTGCCCCGCGGACAAGGTTCCCCTGTCATCGGCGCAGGCTTTCGCCAGCGCCGCACGTTCGCAAAGATCCCCGAGATCCTAGAAGTACCAAATCTCATCGATATCCAACGCAAGAGCTTCCAGTGGTTCCTGGAGGAAGGCCTGCACGAGACGTTTGACGACATCTCGCCCATTCAGGACTTCACCGGGAACCTCAAGGTCGTCTTCGGTGGGCATGAGTTCGGGGATCCAAAGTACTCAGTAGATGAGTGCAAAGAGAAGGACATGTCGTATCAGGCCCCTCTGTTCGTAGAGGTGGCCTTCCTCAACGAGGAGACCGGCGAGATCAAGGAACAGCAGGTGTTCATGGGCGACTTCCCGCTCATGACCGACCGCGGCACCTTCGTGATCAACGGTACTGAGCGCGTCGTCGTGTCCCAGCTGGTTCGTTCGCCCGGTGTCTACTACTCCGAGGAGTTCGAGAAGACGACCGATAAGGCCATCTACTCGACCAAGGTCATTCCGGCTCGTGGAGCCTGGCTTGAGCTTGAGACGGACAAGAAGGACATCGTTTCAGTGCGCGTCGACCGCAAGCGCAAGCAGCCGGTCACCGTTCTCGTCAAAGCACTCGGTATAGCTGAGACGCGCGAGGAGATCCTGGATCTCTTCGGCAACTCTGAGTGCATCGTGAACACACTGGAGAAGGACTTCACCGAGACGCGTGAAGAGGCGCTCATAGAGATATACAAGCGTCTTCGTCCCGGTGAGCCCCCTACCGTGGATTCTGCTCGCTCGTTGCTCGAGGGGCTCTTCTTCAACCCGCAGCGCTACGACCTGGCGAAGGTCGGTCGTTACAAGTTGAACAAGAAGCTCGCTCTCAGCATCGAGGATGCGCAGTCCACACTCACAAACGAGGACATTCTTGCAGCCATCCGCTATCTCGTGAAGCTTTGGGAGAGCGCAGATGGCTACCATGTTGATGATATCGATCACTTCGGCAACCGCCGCATCCGCAGCGTCGGTGAGTTGATCCAGAACCAGTTCCGGATCGGTCTTGCCCGCATGGAGCGCGTGGTGCGTGAGCGCATGACCACGCAGGACGTCGAGGAGATCACCCCTCAATCCTTGATCAACATCCGACCGATCGTGGCGAGCATCAAGGAGTTCTTCGGTTCCTCGCAGCTATCGCAGTTCATGGATCAGACCAACCCGGTCGCCGGACTGACGCACAAGCGTCGCCTCTCGGCTCTTGGACCTGGTGGTCTTTCTCGTGAGCGTGCCGGCTTCGAGGTTCGCGACGTGCACCCCAGCCACTACGGCCGCATGTGCCCGATCGAGACACCAGAAGGTCCCAATATCGGCCTCATCGGCTCGTTGGCGACGTTCGCTCGGATCAATGCCTACGGTTTCATCGAGACGCCCTACCGCAAGGTGGTCAAGGGCAAGGTCACCGATGAGATCGACTATCTCACCGCCGATATCGAGGAGCGATACATCATCGCTCAGGCGAGTGAGCGCTTCGACCCCAAGACAGGCAAGTTCGCTGGTGAGCGCGTGTTGTGCAGACTCCCGGGCGGAGAGCCCGAGGATGTCGAGCCCAAGCGCATCGACTACATGGACGTGTCTCCCAGGCAGATGGTGTCGGTAGCTACGGCGCTGATCCCGTTCCTGGAGCACGACGACGCGAACCGCGCACTCATGGGTTCGAACATGCAGCGTCAGGCTGTTCCGCTGACGCGCCCCAAGGCGCCGCTGGTGGGCACTGGTATGGAGTACCGCGCCGCAGTCGACACGGGTGAGATCATCCTTGCCCGTCGTGACGGTGTCGTGGAGAGCGTTGACTCACAGAAGGTCGTCCTTCGCGTGAAGGACGGCTCCATCGATGAGTACTTCCTGCCCAAGTTCACGCGCAGCAACCAGGGTACATGCATCAACCACCGCCCTCTGGTCCTTGAAGGCTCCAAGGTCAAAGTCGGCGACGTCCTTGCCGACGGCCCTTCGACCGAGGCTGGCGAGCTCGCGCTCGGTCAGAACCTCATGGTCGCCTTCATGCCGTGGGAGGGCTACAAATACGAGGACGCCATCATCCTGTCCGAGCGAGTGGTCAAGGAGGCCCTCCTGACCTCGATTCACAATGGGGAGTATGAGGTCGATGCCCGTGACACCAAGCTTGGCCCGGAAGAGCTGACCCGCGAGATTCCCAACGTTGGTGAGGACGTGCTGGCCAACCTCGACGAGGATGGCATCATTCGCATCGGTGCCGAAGTGTTCCCCGGCGACGTGCTGGTGGGCAAGGTCACTCCCAAGGGTGAGACAGAGCTGACTGCCGAGGAGCGCCTTCTGCGCGCTATCTTCGGTGAGAAGGCTCGTGAGGTTCGCGACACGTCGCTCAAGGTCAAGCACGGCGAGATAGGTCGAGTCATCGCGGTTCGCAAGTTCTCTCGCGACGCCGGCGACGATCTTCCTCCTGGCGTGAATGAGCTCGTGCGTGTGTACGTTGCCAAGAAGCGCAAGATATCCGAGGGAGACAAGCTTGCTGGCCGTCACGGCAACAAGGGTGTCATCTCCAAGATCCTGCCGGTCGAGGACATGCCGTTCCTGACCGACGGAACCCCTGTCGACATCATTCTCAACCCGCTCGGTGTCCCGTCCAGAATGAACATCGGGCAGCTGCTCGAGACGCATCTCGGCTGGGCAGCTCAGGTCGGTTGGTCCGATGAGGACAGTCCAAAGAAGTCCGTCGATGGCCCCATTCACGTGGCCACCCCGGTATTCGATGGTGCGAGCGAGACTGAGATCTCCGACGTTCTGGACAAGTCCAATCAGAACATCAAGCTCCAGTACGTCGAGCGCTACGGCAAGAACATCAAGGATTCCATCGTTCCTGAGGTAAGCCGCTCAGGAAAGGTGACCCTGTTCGATGGCCGTACCGGTGAGCCCTTCCGCGAGGAAGTCACCGTAGGTCAGATCTACATCCTGAAGCTTCTGCACCTGGTCGACGACAAGATCCATGCTCGTTCGACCGGCCCGTACTCGCTCATCACTCAGCAGCCGCTGGGCGGTAAGGCGCAGTTCGGTGGTCAGCGCTTCGGTGAGATGGAAGTCTGGGCCCTGTATTCATACGGCGCCGCCTATGTGCTTCAGGAGATTCTCACGATCAAGTCCGACGATGTGCTCGGCCGAGTCAAGGCATATGAGGCCATCGTCAAGGGTGAGAACATCCCTGAGCCGGGTATCCCGGAGTCCTTCAAGGTTCTGGTCAAGGAGATGCAGTCCCTCTGCCTCGACGTCGAGATCCTCGGTGAGGATGGCGGCGAGATCGAGCTGAAGGAAGAGGAAGAGGACATCTTCAAGACAGCCGAGGAACTCGGCCTGGATCTTGGTGACATGGGTGAAGGTTCGGCGGAGGTCACGGATGCGCTCGAGGAACTCATCGAGAGGGATAACTCTGCATTGCATGTCGCCGCTGGAACTGACGAGGAGGAGTAACGTTGCTCGAAGTAGATGTAAACAACTTCGATAGGCTCCGTATCGGACTCGCCAGTTCCGAGCAGATCCGCCAGTGGTCGCGTGGCGAGGTCAAGAAGCCGGAGACTATCAACTACCGCACGCTCAAGCCTGAGAAGGACGGACTCTTCTGCGAGAAGATCTTCGGTCCGACGAAGGACTGGGAGTGCTACTGCGGCAAGTACAAGCGTGTCCGTTTCAAGGGCATCGTTTGTGAGCGCGGTGGTGTCGAGGTCACGCGTGCCAAGGTGCGTCGTGACCGCATGGGCCATATCGAGCTTGCCGCACCGGTCAGCCATATCTGGTATTTCAAGGGCGTTCCCAGCCGCTTGGGATACCTGCTGGACATCGCACCCAAGGATCTCGAGAAGGTGCTCTACTTCGCGTCGTCGATCATCACTTCGATCAACGATGAGGATCGCGAAGCGGACCTTCTGATGCTCAAGGATGAGATGGCTGCTGACCTGGAGGGTCTCGAGGCCGAGAAGGCCGAGGAGATCGATGCAGTCAGCGAGGAGCGCGATCGTCTGGTCGGTATCGCCAAGGGCGAGATCGAGCCTGAGGATGACGACATCATCGACGAGGAAGTGCCTGTCGCTGACAAGGTCAAGAAGCTTGAGAAGGAAGCCGAGCGCGATATAAAGGACATCGAAGAGGAGTACGCCGACAGGCGTCAGCTCTACGGTGAGGCGTTCGACACCTTCCAGAAGCTGTCGCCCAAGCTGCTCATCAACGATGAGACGCTCTATCGTGAGATGAAGGTTCGCTACGGCGACTACTTCCGCGGTGGAATGGGTGCGGAGGCCGTGCGCGATCTACTGCGCCACATCGACCTCAACGCTCTCGCCGAGGAACTGCGCACGATGATCAAGGAGGGCAAGGGGCAGAAGCGCCAGAAGGCCATCAAGCGCCTGAAGGTCGTTGCCGCTTTCAAGAACTCCAGCAACCTGGCTGAGTGGATGATCCTCGAAGCGATCCCGGTCATCCCGCCGGACTTGCGCCCCATGGTGCAGCTCGACGGTGGCCGTTTCGCCACGAGCGACCTGAATGACCTGTACCGCAGGGTCATCAACCGCAACAATCGTCTCAAGAGGCTGCTCGATCTGGGCGCGCCTGAGATCATCGTCAACAATGAGAAGCGCATGCTGCAGGAGGCCGTCGACGCTCTGTTCGACAACGGTCGCCGTGGCAGGCCGGTCACCGGCCCGGGCAACCGTCCGCTCAAGTCTCTCTCTGACATGCTCAAGGGCAAGCAGGGTCGCTTCCGTCAGAACCTTCTCGGAAAGCGTGTCGACTACTCTGGCCGTTCGGTCATCGTGGTCGGCCCTGGTCTCAAACTGCACCAGTGCGGCCTTCCGAAGGCCATGGCTCTCGAGCTGTTCAAGCCATTCGTGATGAAGCGTTTGGTGGACCTCGAGCACGCCCAGAACATCAAGAGCGCGAAGCGCATGGTCGATCGCGGCAAGATCGTGGTCTGGGATGTCCTGGAAGAGGTCATCCGCGAACACCCGGTGCTACTGAACCGTGCACCGACTCTGCACCGCCTCGGCATTCAGGCATTCGAGCCGATCCTCGTTGAGGGCAAGGCCATCCGCCTGCATCCTCTGGTGTGCACCGCGTTCAACGCCGACTTCGACGGTGACCAGATGGCAGTTCACCTGCCTCTGTCCGCCGAGGCTCAGGCCGAGGCTCGGGTACTCATGCTGTCGACCAACAACATCAAGTCGCCTGCTCACGGTCGCCCGCTGACCGTGCCCTCGCAGGACATGGTCATCGGTCTGTTCTATCTCACAGCCGAGCGTCCCAAGATGCCGGGTGAAGGACGTGCCTTCTACAGCTTCGACGAGGCTCTACTCGCCTATGACAGCCGTTCCGGTCTGGATCTTCAGGCCATGATCACGGTGCGTCTGACCGAGGATATGGTCGAGGAGTTCCTGGGCGAGGATGGCAAGGCCCGATTCGAGCAGCTCCTGGCTTGCGAGCGTATCGATACCACCGTTGGGCGGATCACGTTCAACCGATCTCTCCCGCCGAGCTACCCCTTCGTCAACCGCGAGGTCGACAAGAAGGGTGTCTCCCGCATCGTTGAGGACTGCTCAGGCAAGTACTCCACGACGCAGATGGGTGAGACCCTCGATGAGATCAAGCGCCTTGGCTTCCACTATGCGACTCGTGCCGGTGTGACCGTTTCGGTCTACGACGCCGAGATTCCCAACGCGAAGCCGACGATCATCGCTGGTGGCGAGGAGAAGGTCGATAAGATCGAGGCCCAGTACGATCGCGGCCTCATCACCAAAGAGGAGCGCCACCGTCAGATCGTTGACGTGTGGACCCGTGTGACCGACGACGTCGGTGACGCTATGGCCAACGCCTTCGACAAGTTCAACCCCATCTACATGATGGCGTACTCCGGTGCCCGAGGTAACATCAAGCAGATTCGTCAGCTGGCCGGTATGCGAGGCCTCATGGCGAACCCCAAGGGTGACATCCTCGACCGTCCGATCAAGGCGAACTTCCGCGAGGGCCTGACGGTTCTCGAGTACTTCGTCTCGACGCACGGTGCCCGCAAGGGTCTGGCCGACACCGCGCTCCGTACCGCCGACTCCGGCTACCTGACGCGTCGTCTCGTCGACGTCGCACAGGACGTCATCGTTCGCGAGCAGGACTGTGGCACGGACGAGGGCAATGCCTAACCTATTCACGCCGGCGTCAACCCCGATGTGGTCGACCACAATCTTGTGGGACGCTGCCTCCTGGAGCCGGTCGTCAATCCGGAAACGGGTGAGATTCTCAGAGACGCCGGTTACTACATAGCGTCGGACGCAGAACTCGAGTCGTTCGTCGATGCGGGAATCACCGAACTCGTTGTCAGGACCGTCATGACATGTCACGCGCGTCACGGCATCTGTCAGGCGTGCTACGGCTGGGATCTCGCGAGTGGGCGTCCTGTGGATATCGGTACGGCTGTCGGCATCATTGCCGCTCAGTCGATCGGTGAACCCGGGACGCAGCTCACCATGCGTACCTTCCATACTGGTGGTGTCGCAGGTGAGGACATCACTCACGGTCTGCCGCGAGTCACCGAGCTCTTCGAGGCTCGCAAGCCCAAGGGCCAGGCGATCCTTGCTGAGGTGGCCGGTACGCTGACGATCACTGCCGAGGACAAGACCCGTACCCTCACTGTTACCGAAGCCGAGGGCCACGCGGTTGAGTACACGGTCTCTCGTCGTGCACGTATGCGTCCAGGTGTCGCCGATGGTGGAGCGGTCGAACTGGGTCAGCAGCTGACCGAGGGTTCCATCAACCCGCACGATCTTCTGTATCTCCGTGGCCCCAACTCTGTTCTTCGGTACATCGTGGCCGAGGTTCAGAAGGTCTACGCGAGCCAGGGAGTCGACATCAACGACAAGCACATCGAGGTCATCTCGCGTCAGATGTTGCGCAAGATCACCGTCATGGAGCCGGGCGATGCAGACTTCCTGCCTGGTCAGCTTGTTGATCGATTCGTCTTCCGGGATGCGAATGCAGCTCTGTTGTCCGACGGTTCTGAGTCGGCCGCAGGTGCCCCTGTACTTCTTGGAATCACCAAAGCCTCGCTGGCTACGGATAGCTACTTGTCCGCCGCCTCCTTCCAGGAGACGACGCGAGTGCTCACCGACGCCGCTATAGCGGGCAAAGAGGATCATCTCTTGGGTCTCAAGGAGAACGTAATCATCGGCAAGCTCATCCCGGCGGCTACAGGTATGCGTCGCTATCGCAACGTGAACCTGACCTACAAGGGCAAGAAGGCGGAGTGGAGTTCTGCAGCAGATGGTCCGCTGCCTGATTTCGCCCCCAACGAGCTCAAAGAGATCGAGTCGATGCTTCCCGGGCCAATGCCCGACGAGACCGCGGGGCTGTCTCCGACCGAAGCAGCAGCGTTCTTTGCCGATCTGGGCACTACGCATTCGGATGAGATCGTTGATGTCGATGCTTTCCAGGGCATCACGTTCGAGCCTGAGTCCGCCGCGACTCCTGCAGTCGACGCGGGTGAGGTAATGGACATGCCGTTGGACGATCTCGGCGTTTCCACTCGCTGGGTCACCAAGTTCAACGAAGCGGGAATCGGCAACGTTGCCGATGTCATGGGCCGCACTGAGGGAGAGCTCCTTGGTCTGGCTGGCATCGGACAGAAGGCTGTCGAAGAAGTGAAGCAACACCTGGCCGAGAAGGGCCTTGCGCTCAAGTCTCCAGTGATCTAGGAGACCTCGCGAAACCAACGGGCGCCCCGCCTTCACGGGCGGGGCGCCCGCATTGTTTCTGAGGTGTGACCTCTCTGCTGGCTGGGAATATAGATACGCCCGGGTGCGTGGCGTTTGACACGCCGATGGACGTTTGCTAGAGTGCGACCTTGTGACTCAATGCTCGGCGGTCCATGTGGTGTGACATGGGCGCCTAGTCGCGATAGACAGTGCGGGAACGAGATAAGGAGAGTGCGTTGCCTACCATTAATCAGCTGGTCCGCAAGGGCCGCAAGGCGGCGAAGAAGAAGAGTGCTACGCCGGCCCTGAAGGGTAACCCCCAGAAGCGCGGCGTGTGTACTCGTGTCTACACCACGACGCCCAAGAAGCCGAACTCCGCTCTGCGCAAAGTTGCGCGAGTGCGTTTGACCAACCACATGGAGATCACGGCGTACATCCCCGGCATCGGCCACAACCTGCAGGAGCACAGCATCGTGCTCGTACGCGGTGGTCGCGTCAAGGACCTCCCAGGTGTTCGCTACAAGATCATTCGCGCCGCGCTTGACTGCGCCGGTGTGAGCGAGCGCGGTCAAGCCCGTTCGCGCTATGGCGTCAAGAAGCCCTAACCGGAACATGAAACGTGCGGTCCGCAGAGTGCGGAGCGCGAGATGATAGAGGGAGATTGATCAATGCCCAGGCGTGCAGCAGCAAGTAGACGAGAGGTCATGCCGGATGCGGTCTACAACAACCGCCTCGTCACGCAGCTGACCAACAAAGTCCTGTTGGACGGCAAGAAGTCGACCGCTGAGCGTATCGTGTACGGCGCGTTCGACATCGTCGAGCAGCGTAGCGGTGGCGATCCGCTGGCCACGTTCAAGAAGGCTATGGACAACGTTCGTCCGACGCTCGAGGTGAAGCCGAAGCGTGTCGGTGGCGCCACATATCAGGTGCCGATCGAGGTCAACTCGCGTCGTTCCACCACTTTGGCCATCCGCTGGATGGTCGGTTATGCCCGCGCTCGTCGTGAGAAGACCATGGCGGAGCGTCTTGCAAATGAGATTCTGGATGCATCGAACGGCACAGGTGCGTCGGTCAAGAAGAGGGAAGACCTTTTCAAGATGGCCGAGGCCAACCGCGCGTTCAGCCACTATCGCTGGTAATCACCCGGCATCTGAGTAACGTCCGACGTCGCGAGTAGCGGCACGTATCAAGAAAGACTGAGGTCATAGGCCAAATGGCGCCCAAGAAGTACCCGCTCACCAAGACCCGCAACATCGGGATCATGGCGCATATCGACGCCGGCAAGACGACCACGACTGAGCGCATCCTGTTCTACACAGGTAAGTCGCACAAGATCGGCGAGGTCCACGACGGTGCTGCAACCATGGACTGGATGGTCCAGGAGCAGGAGCGAGGCATCACGATCACGTCCGCTGCGACCGCATGCTTCTGGAAGGATCATCGTATCCAGATCATCGATACGCCCGGCCACGTTGACTTCACCGTTGAGGTCGAGCGCTCCCTGCGTGTCCTTGACGGCGCGGTTGCGGTGTACGACGGCGTTGCCGGTGTCGAGCCGCAG
>JAQIBK010000031.1 GCA_027859125.1 Actinomycetota bacterium
GTCTACGATGCCCTGCTCGGCGAGGAGCCGATACTGGAAGTCGCTGCGGACTACGACGCCGCAGTCTTCGAAAACGACTGGGATCGACTCAAGGGATTCACGCGATTCTCCGACTGGGACCGCGAGGACTTCGAGACCAGGATGCCACAGTCCCAGCGCAGGGGCAGCGAGATCAACCGAGTTGTCGAGGACGACAGGCTGATACTCGAGTTGCTCTACGAAAACGAGAAGCTCCCCGAAGGCACGATCGAGCGCCGTTATTACGAGCCCGTCGAGGACGACGTCTTTCTCGAGTCGTTCCGAGATGACGAGAGCCCCGTGGGAACTTTGGTGCGCGGCTACTACGAGAGGAGGGATCCCGACTCGCACCTCGTTCGCGTACTTGGCGAGTTTGAGCTGCCCGGCGAGGAACCCAGGGTTGCGTATGGGTCCTACGTGGAGGTGTACAAAGAAGGAGACAAGTGGGACGTACGCCCACGTGGCTTGTTCTTCACAGACGAAGAGAAAGAGCGTTTCTACGGCAAGCCCGTACCCGACTAGCGCTCCCCCGCGCTTCTTGCCCGAGTCCACCCGACTCGAGGTGAGCTTTCTGATGGGCGGCCGGATTGGCGGGCATCGGACCACTCAGGGCGGCTCCGCCGGAGACTTGGTCATGTCACCGCCACACGTTTTGGTGGATTAGTCGAGGAACCTGACCGAGACCCCTCCACCCTTCAGCCGAGTGACTACGAATCGACCCTCGTCGACCTTGGCCACATTCTCCTGAGTCCCAGGCAGCTTCATCATGACCATTGCCGCAGCCGCAAGCTTCTGGTCATCGCTCAGGCCGTCCGCCGACTCCCCGAGGATCATCTTCACGGCCTCCTTGTTCATAACGAAGTCACCCTGCTGAGCTTCGGTTCCAGTTGAGCCTTCGGACCCGTCCTTGCGCTTGAACAACCTGTCGAAGAACCCCATTCCTCATCCTCTCCTCGTCAGCCGTCTCATGTGTCGGCTTCGATGGCAGCAGTCGGCACGACGTATACAACGTGTTTACCGTTCACCTCTCCGGGACCACGACACCGGCGCCACAGTTGGGGCACTCCGAAATCTTTCCGGCCAACGATGGGGGTGCTACGAGGTCCATCCCACACTTGCAGCACTCAAGATCGATCTCAGTCAAAGCCGCCACTCCTCTGATGCCTGCTTGGTCAAACCCAACAGGTTCCCCCGATTCTCCTAGCCTATCCTGCAGACAGCGGACTGCAAGGAAGTGACACCCATTTTAACATTCGATGAGAGTGCACTCGGATTCGTTGCCGGTATGGCTTGCGTCGACCAGGCTGTGCCACCATCGATCTACGGCCTGGAGCCGGTGGCAAGTACACAGAAGTATCGCGGCACTCTTTGAGTACGTTCAGGCCCATTGAGATGGTAGTGCTGACCGCTTTGCGGATGTCGGCAGGCGGCGGGCTGATCCGAATCGTCGCAGGTCCACCATCCGGGTCGGATCAGCAGCGCTGCCAGGGCTCCGTGGTTGCTCGTGGGCGCTGATTGATGACTTTCGAACAGCTGATGACATCTAGCTACCGAAAGATGTGCGCCACGTCCGCCATGTGGTGCAGCCCCTACTCCTGAGGATCGTCCGCGAACCGCAGGGGCAGCTCCAACGTGAACTCTGAACCGGAACCCGGCGCACTCTTGGCGGTAAGCTCCCCACCAAGGAGATGTGCAAGCTTTCGCGAGATGGACAGGCCCAGTCCCGTTCCTTGCGGCTTGGCCTCATCTTCCAGAGGGATCTGTTCGAACTCGCCGAATATGCGCTCGAGCGCGCCTTTGTCGATCCCGACTCCCGTGTCGGTCACCCTTATGAACATAGTCTTCTCACCAGAGCGATCGACCCTGCACTCCGCGCTTCCGGCCTTGGTGAACTTAACGGCGTTGTTCAGCAGGTTGAGCAAGATCTGTGTGAGTTTGTTCTGATCCACCATCACCAGGCTGCAGCGAGCGCACTCCTCTGTACACGGGGTGAATCGAAGCTCAATACCCTTGTCTTCGGCCTGGGGGCGCACCTGCTCGACAGCATCACTGCAGATCTGACAGACATTCGCCTCGTGGAGTTCGATGCTGGTCGCTTCCGCCTCGATCTTGGACAGATCGAGGATATCGTTCACGAGCGACAACAACCGTTTCCCGGACGCCTGGATCATCGCCAGCTGCCGCTGTTGCTCCTCGCTGATTTCTCCCGCCCTCCCGTCGAGCATGATTCCGGAGAAGCCAATGATGGAGTTCAGCGGCGTGCGTAGCTCGTGGCTCATCGATGAGAGGAACTCGCTCTTGGCCCGGTTCGCGTTGATGGCTTCTTCTGTGCGCTCCTCGACGAGAGTCTCGAGGTTCTCGTTGAGGTCTTTGAGCTCCGCGTCCAACTTCTTGCGTTCGGTTATGTCCTCCATGATGGAGACCATATACATCAGCTCGCCATCGTCATCGCGTATTGGCGCGGCCGTGAGGCGTACCCATACGAGTGATCCATTAGAACGGATGTAGCGCTTCTCAATGATGGCCGTGTCCCTCTTTCCGGCCACGACATCGTGGACATACTCCCCCCCTATGTTGAGATCCTCCGGAAACGTGATCTCTTGGAAGGTGAGACCCTGGAGCTCCTCCATTTCCCGGCCCAGGATGGAGCATGCCTTGGTGTTCGCACGAAGGAAGTTTCCGTCGGGCGATACGTGCACCACGCCGATAGCGGCCTTCTCGAACGTGGAGCGATACTGTTCCTGCACCTCTGCCAGCGCCTGATCCGCCTGTCTGTGTCTGGTGATATCCATACCAAAACTCAAGGTTCCGACGACGCGATCACCCTCATAGCGAAGCGCGTTATGCCAATCGATGAAACGTCTTTTGCCCGTGCATGTGACGACGTAGTTCTCGAAGTACTCCACCGACGGAAGTTCGTCACTCATAAGTTGATTGAAGGTCTCGCGAACCTGCTTCGCACTCTCGGGCGGGAGGAATCTTTCGAACCAAGGCTCACCAACCAGGTCCTCTTCCTCGGCCTCCAAGATCTCAGCCCCGGCACGATTGATAAGTACGATTCTCCCTTTCCTGTCAAGCGCTATCACAATAGCCTCGATGAGATCCAGGTAGGCTAGAACTTGCTCGCGCTGGTGGATCAATCCCTTCTCGATCTCGATCCGCTCAGTGATGTCGGCGAACATTCCCGCAAGACATTCTCGACCATCAAAGGTGACTTTGAACGATCGAACGTCCGCATAGAGGATATCCCCGTCCTTGCGCAGAAGAGGCACCTCGGGCGCCAGTACCTTCTCTCCGGCCACTTGCGATTCAAAGTGAGCCACAACCTGGGACAGCTCATCTGCGGGGTGGATATCCGCAGAAGTGAGTCCGATCAGCTCTTCGTGTTCGTAGCCGAGCAACCAGCAAATCGCCTCGTTCGCATGGACGAACCTTCTTGTCTCAAGATCTGCGAGAAGGATGCCTTCGGCCGCACGCTCGACAATAGCCCGGAAGCCTGAGTCAACTGAGCCCATCATCTCGACTACCCCCAATGGAGATTCGAGGAATCTAACATGTTGGCAGATGACCCCGGAGTGTCCGTCCCCTGCCTCCGTTTCATAGCATAGCGCATACGTCCGTCTGCACTATCCGTTACAGTCGCCTTGGAAACCTTCGCGGAGTCATGCTAGGCAGACAGTGAACACGCGCCAGGATAGAAAGAGGCCCCAGCATGGTCTGCCGAGGCCTCGAAAGTTGCTCGTGAGCTATCCTTGGTGAGTCTCGAACAAATGAAAGCACCGAGCCAAAGGATACCGAGTCACCACGCGATGCTGAATCAGTCTCACTCAATACCGGGGTTGACCAGCGAAGCCGACCTCTTGCCCCTGTGACTTACACCAGGGGCCTCATGACTTTCTAATAGCGACTGTCCAATACCAAATGATAGCAGCGATCATTGTTCCGAAAATAACCCAATTATCAGATACCCACTGAGCATTCACGATCAGCATGACGCCGAAGACAGTGATTCCAACTGCTGTCAAAAGAAACATCACCCATTGTCGCTTGCCCAATCCCGTCTTGGAGGCTACATCAATGACAGGGTTTTCGACATCCGTGATTGCTTGCATCAGTCGCTTGAGGCCATCCTTGGCACCAACTCCACCGATATCTCCACCCTTTGCTGTGAATGAAATGACGGACCCGTCCTGCAGCCCATCTACCCTCACTTCAATCTTGACTGTCGCGAGACCGTACTTGGTGCTGCCTCTTACTGAGAAACGTGCCTGATCGACCGACTTGACCTTTCCTACCGCCTTCAGCGCTCGTTCCAAGTCCGCAAGTGTCTCGATGGGTGATTTGTCATACTTCATCTCCTGGGTGACTGTTCCTAGAGCCATATCTGATCCCCATCGAAGAGAAACTTGTCCATGATCAGCTTGTGCCTGTCGCACTTCATGCGTAGAAAGCTCTGGTCCGTCTTGGACGCTAGCAAGAGCATAGCCCACACAACAATATATCCCAATATGCCTCGGCACTCCTGCCCAGATCTCGGAATCGGATATCGTTCGCGCATCTAGAACAGCCCGTCCTGCGCGATCTGCTCGGCGGTCTTGAGGCCTAGGTGCTGGTATGCGCGCGGGGTGGCTTGTCGGCCTTTGGGGGTGCGCGTCAGGAAGCCCAGCTGCAGCAGAAACGGCTCGTAGACGTCCTCGAGCGTGTCGGTCTCCTCGCCCACTGCGGCGGCGAGTGTGTTCAGGCCCACGGGGCGGCCGCTGAACGTGTGGATCAGCGTCTCAAGGATCGCGACGTCCATCTTGTCGAGACCCACGTGATCGACCTGGAAGAACGCGAGGGCCTCGGCGGCGATGTCCTCGGATATCTGCCCGTCGTGGCGCACCTGCGCGTAGTCTCGCACGCGCTTGAGCAGACGGTTGGCCAGCCGGGGTGTGCCGCGTGACCTGCGGGCGATCTCGGCGGCGCCCTCGTGCTCTATGGGCACGTCCAGGATGCCGGCGGAGCGCTCCACGATCTCCTGCAGCTCCGTTGCGTTGTAGTAGTCCAGCCGGAACGCCATGCCAAAACGGTCGCGCAGGGGACCGGTGAGCAGGCCGGTGCGCGTGGTGGCGCCCACCAGCGTGAAGCGCGGCAGTTCCAGGCGCAAGCTGCGCGCGGCGGGGCCCTTGCCGATCACGATATCCAGGCTGAAATCCTCCATGGCGGGATACAGGACTTCCTCGACCACGCGGTTCAGGCGGTGGATCTCGTCGATAAAGAGAACGTCGTTCTCTTGCAGATTGGTGAGAATCGCGGCAAGGTCGCCGGGGCGCTCAATGGCAGGGCCGCTCGTGGTCTTGAGCGTGACGCCCAGCTCGTTGGCGATCACGGTTGCCAGCGTGGTCTTGCCCAGCCCCGGAGGGCCCGAGAGCAGTATGTGGTCCAGCGCCTCATCGCGCGCCTTGGTCGCATCGATCAGCACGCTCAGGTTCTCTTTCACGCGCGTCTGGCCCAGATAGTCCACTAGGCGCTTGGGGCGCAACGAGCGGTCGATCTCCAGGTCGTCCTCGGTGAACTCGGCAGACACGAGACGCTCGGCCTCGGGGTTCATCGGCGTGGTGTCATCGCTTTCCCAGACGGTGCTCATGCGCCACCACCAAGCCTTTGCAGCGCGTACTTGAGCATGGCCTGCGAGTCGCCGGCGGCGCCCGCGTAGCCCTTGAGCGCGGTGGCGACCTCTGGCGTGGAGAAGCCCATGGCGAGCAGCGCCTCGCGAGCCTCGGCGGCCACGGTGGCGTCCGGGGCAGCTGCGGAGCCTGCGACTCCGGGAAGCACGTCCAGCTTGTCCTTGAGGTCCAGGATTATGCGCTGGGCGGTCTTGTTGCCCACTCCGGGGATCGTGCTGACAAGCGCGACGTCTCCGGACACGATTCCGTCGGCCAGCACGGCCGGCGTGAACGATGAGAGTGCGGCGAGAGCGACCTTGGGCCCTACGCCGGACACGGTGATGAGCTTTTCGAAGAGCTCGCGCTCGGCCGTGGACTCAAAGCCAAAGAGCGACATCTCGTCTTCGCGCACGTGCAGGTGCGTATGCACGGTCACGGTGTCGCCCTCGGCGGGAAGTGCGGAAAGCGAGTTGGTGGACATGGCCACCTTGTAGCCCACGCCGGCAACGTCGAGCAGGCAGTGGGTGGGCGTTTTGGCGGCCACGCGGCCGGTCAGGAACGCGATCACGATGCGGTCTCCGCTCTGGCGGCTGCTGCCGCCACTCCCCCGCGCATGTTGGCGTGGCAGATGGCCGCGGCGAGCGCGTCGGCGGCATGATCGGGCTTGGGCTCATGCGGAAGGCCCAGAATGGTGCGGACCATGTATTGGATCTGCTTCTTGTCGGCCGTACCGCTGCCGGTCACCGTGCTCTTGATCTGCACGGGGCTGTACTCCCCCAGCTCCAGCGCTGCACCCGCGGTGGCAAGCAGCGCAACGCCGCGCGCCTGACCGGTGGCGAACGCCGACTTGGCGTTGTTGGCGAAGTAGACGTTCTCGATCGCGCACTGCGACGGCGCGTACCGCGCGATCACGGACACGATCTCAGCATGAATCGTAGCGAGACGCTCGGCAGTGTTCTCGTGAGCCGGTGTGGTGATGCAGCCGTATGCGATGCAACGGAACTTGGATGCAGCCTGCTCGACCACTCCCCATCCCGTGTTCGCAAGCCCAGGATCGATGCCGAGAATGATCACGCGACCCCCGTTGCCGTCGTCTGCCAGAAGCGGCGCGAAACTGCGCCAATCGAACATATGTTCAGGGTAGCGCAGGGGCGCACACGCGTAAAGCGTGTCCGCCCCCTTGATCATGCAAGAACCCGATTCGGTATCAGCGCAAGATCTAGAATCCAGTGAGCGCCATACTCAGTTCGGACTCAAGAGCTGCGCCGCCAAAGCCACCAACTATCCTGGCGTGCGTGAGATACACGGGACCGATACTCCTGAAGAAGGCACGGGTCGGGTCGCCGAGTGTGCCATCGTTCGGCGCAAGCAGGAGCACGGACGTGCTCGAAGCCTGCATCATTGCCGCAGAAAGCGCGTCGGCATATCCAGTGCCCGTAACGACTGCGGCACCGTCTGGGTTCATCCCGAGAAGCACGCCAAATGTTGCAACCGTTGCGGCGGTCTCGTATCGCGAGGCGCCTCCGAGCCGAAGCACATAATCAGCCCCGAACATATCCACGAGATCGATCTCCTTGGCCTCAGGCATAGCGTTCGTGCCCCCGAGCAGGATCGCATTATCGCAACCAAGCTCCTGCAGAAGGGCGCGGGTGGCGAACGAGAGCCCGCCCGATGGTGGCTCGAGAATTACCGGACTCACCATCGCGGCGGCAATAGGCCCAACAGCGAGTGCATCCGGGTAGTTCGCGCCCGTCGACAGGTATGCCCAACTGTCGATCGAACGGCCTTTCGAGATCATGAAAGCCTTCATCTCGCGCGCCACTTCGGCAGATGTCTCATAGCGCGAAGCGCCGGACACTCTGGTCACAGCTGTGTCGCCCAGCTCGCTTTTCAGTGCGGTCTCCACCTGATCGCTAACCGCAATGCTGCCACCAATGATGTACACCTTCGATGCGCCCAAACGCTGTATCTCAGCCAGGACATCAGCATCAAGATAGTCGGAATGGGTGAGCAGCAAAGGTCCGCGAACCGCTCCAGCCAGACCGGAGGCGCTGAGCGCATCGGGCCAGTTGTAGGCAGTGGCGACGATCACGGTGGAGGCCCCATGCGGGAAGCCCTTCTTTGAGCAGAGAACCGAAGTCTGAATCCTGGAAGGACCTGCGATCCGCTCGGTCAATCCCTCATCGCGATTACGTATCTCCCAATGCAGTGTGAAATCCCCGGGGCCTTCCTCGCAACGTACCTCCAGCTGATACGTCTCGACTGCCGCTGCTGCGACTGGCGCATATCCTCCAGAGGGAGGCGTGAACGAGAATCCGTCCGGGTACGCCTGTATCTGGCACCCAATGACTATCTCCCCCTCATCCAGGAGATACACGTTGATCTTGCTGCCGTCGGGACCGTAGACCCAGCACCTGAAGTAGTACTCAGCCCAGTCGGACATGGCGAAATCGATGTTGTACGTCATCGTCTCACCCTCGGCCAGCGTGCCAACTACCGGAGATGCCGGCAATGCAGGATTCGCCTGCGGCGTCGTGTTCGTAGCGGTTGCAGGAAGCGGCTGCAGTACCAGCCCTGAGACTACTGCGATGCTGGCCAGGGCGCGCCAAATCAAGCTGAATCGAACCATCTTCATAGTTTCCCCCATCTCGGATACCTTCCTCATATTTCCATCCTACACCCAAGGAGCCCCGTGAGCTACTAGCAGTGCGCGGTCAAGAAAAGGGGGACGACTACCGGGGCACGCGCAAAGCGCACGCTTGACATTCGAGAAATATTTCGTACACTACGTATATATAGTTCGTACACGAATCACTCACGCAAAGGAGCACTTTGTGAGCACAGGACATAACGACATCGGTTATCGCGTGAACGCGGCCTCGAAACTACTACGGTCACGAATGGCACAGGAGGCAGCCGCGCATGACCTGACCGCTCAGCAGGCGGCGGTGCTGCTCACGCTCTCGCTCTCAGGCGAGACCGAGCCCACGATCACCGCGATCGCGACCCATATGGGCATGGACCGTCCCACCATGACGGGCGTGGTGGACCGACTCATCCGCGACGGCTGGGTCTTCACCGTGCCCAATCCCGCTGACGGACGCTCCAAGCTCTTGCGCCCCACGAAGTGCTCGCGATCTGTCACTCCCCTGCTCGCAGAAGCATCCGGACGCATCGGTCTCGAGGCTGTCGGCGGACTGCAGCGCGGTGAGATCGACACTCTTGGCAGACTGCTCGACACCGTGATAGCGAACCTGGGCGACGCTCCTCACACGGAAGCTGGTCGCTCATGAGCGCCCCGGTGCTCGTGACAGGCGCAACTGGCACCGTCGGCTCAGAGGTTGTCCGCGAACTGTTGGACCGCAAGCAGCGCGTACGCGCCACGGCCACCAACGCAAAGAGCGCATCTCGCACCCCCACCGGAGCTCAGGCGGTGCGGTTCGACTTCGAGGATCCCTCCACATTCGACCACGCCCTGCACGATGTGGATCGCGTGTTCCTGGTGCGACCGCCGCACATGAGCTCGGCCGAGGCGTTCGAGCCTTTCATCGGCGCCATGGAACGCGCTGGAGTGCGGCAGGTAGTGTTCCTGTCGCTGCTCGGCGCGCAGAGCAACCCGATCGTGCCCCACCACGCGGTCGAGAAGGCGCTCATGCGGTCCACAATCGGCTGGACCATGCTTCGCCCGAGCTTCTTCATGCAGAACCTCACCACCACGCACCTTCCCGACATCCGAGATCGGGGCAAGATCATAGTCCCGGCAGGGCGCGGGCGCACCAGCTTCATCGACGCGCGCGATATCGCTGCGGCCGCCGCAGTCGTGCTCACCGAGCCGGGCCACCTCGATACAGGCTATGCACTCACCGGCTCCGAAGCACTGGGCTACGCGGAGTGCGCCTCGACTCTGTCGGAGGTCACGGGCAGGCCGATCGTCTACACCCGTCCGTCGGGACGTGAGTTCGCCCGGCACATGAAGTCTCGTGACTTCCCGACCGAGTTCATCACCGTGATGCGGGGCATCTATCTGGTGGTCAAGCTGGGCAGGGCTGCCTCTGTCACAAACGAACTCCAGACGCTGATAGGACGCGAACCGATCAGCTTCAGGCGTTTCGCCCGGGACAACGCCGAGCTGTTCAGGCCTGCGTGAAAGCCTGAGCCGACCATCACAGCTCCGCAACATGTCGCGAAGAGAGTACGATTAGCGTATGAAGATCTGCAACGTATGTGGCCATGAGTACCTCGACAGCTACGAGTCGTGTCCTTTCTGCGCGCGCAACATATCAGAGGACCGTGGCTCCAACGAGCCTGACATCAAGGACCACTACGACAACCGGCACCGCAAGATCCACTACAAGCTCATCGCTGGGGTCCTTGGCAGCCCGCTGCTGCTGATCGTCCTGTACCTACTGTTCCAGCTGTTCTTTGTCACAACTACCGCGGAACCGGCAACGGACACAGCGGTGCGCGAGGCCTGCTACTACACCGAGGACCTGATCGAGACATCGGCCGAGGTGGTGTACGCAACGGACGGCACCATAGTGACCCAACTGGACCAGCTGGTGCCCTCGTCATTTGAGGCGCTGCCTGTCTGTCCTTCAGGGGGAATCTACTCAATGGACAACAGCGATCCGGAGTTCCCGCGCGTGACGTGCTCTATCCACGGCTCACGCGACAAACCGGTCGAATAGGCGACTTCTCGTCCAAGTTTGGGCACATACAGTTGTTAGGGACGCGAGCGGATGATTCTATCTGGGCTTTGGATGGCTCTCACGCCGACCTACCTACTGGGCGACGCGATACGGGTATACGCCGGCGACTTCGAGGCGGGAGAGATTGCCGACCAACCGTTGTCCGAGAGCCTGTGGCTGCTGGTCACCTCGATCATGCCGATCCCGATCATCATGATCGTACTGTCGCTGACGCTTCCCTATCCTGCCCTCCGCTGGGCATGCATCATCGTCTCCGTGGTGCTGATCGTATTCAACCTCGTCGCAATGCCCCACAAAGGGAAGTACAACAACTTCCTGATCGGCACGAGCCTGATCCTAAATGCCACGATCATTTGGTTCGCATGGCAGTGGATCTAAGCACATCTGCTCTTCTGAGAGTCTGCGCTACCCCACATATCCCTGGCTGAGATTATTCAGAAGTTCCTCGAACGGGATCGCTGATTCAGGCGCCTCGATGTTCACCGTCTGATTGTACTCAGTGAATATCATTGTCACGTCGACAGTGGAGGCGTACTCGCCATACAACTCCGTAGAGATGTCCTCTCTGTAAAGTAGCTTGTCGTCAACGCCTATCCAGACCTCGACGTACATGTTCGCATCGGCGTACATCTCTTGCATGAGCCCCTCATTGGCGCCCTCAGCCGCGTCGTTTCCCTGCGCGGCGTTAAGATCCTCCATCGACTCAATGAGCTGATCGCCACTGATCTTGAGGCCGAAGTGGTAACACTCGATGCCCTCGATCTCCTCGTTCTCGAATTCCTTGATGCTGGAGAAGGATTCCAGAAAGGCGAGTGACTCCTCGGGAGATTGGCTCAGCCCGGCCTCCATGGCCTCGGCGCCCATGTCCAGATAGCCCCACGTGTCCACGCCTTCGTACTTCACGTACTGCCTGTCCCCGACCGTCACTGTGTCAAAAGACATCTCTTGGCCCGAGACGGTGGTCGTGAGCGTCATTCTCGAATCGGAGGGAAGACGCATCTCCCCTTCCCCGGTAAAGGCCAAACTCGTGTTGCCCTGCAACGTGATCATCTCAATGGTGAAGCCCATGGTCTCTACTTCATCCATTGCGCCATTCGCCTGCGCCATGGCCTTCTCCGGCGTCATCCTGAAAAGCGAGTACGCACCGATCCCCGCACCCGCGACAGCGACAACAAGTGCTGCGGCAACAGCCACGCGGATAACTCGATTGCCGCGATTCATGCGAGGCTGGGGCGTTGCGAACGCAGATCCAGTGGACGACATGGATGCTGCCGGTGTGGCAGATTTCGGCTCTACCATAGGAATGTTCGGATCAAATGGTTGCCCGCCAGGACCGTCCAGAATGCTGTCCGAGAGATGCCCCATAGGACACCCACCCTGCGATGTCACAACAACTCTGGCGTTGCACTTGGTGCAGAAGCCATACCTCATGTTCTCATCCCCCCAGGAATGCGCGCATCTAGCAATACATACATGAACAGTCTACATGACAAGAAAAGGAAAGGGACCCCATCGAAGCGGGGCCCCTTTCTGAATCCACGTGTTTCGTTCTGTACTACAAGCCAAGCACGGAAGCGACCTTGCTTCTAACTGCGTCGCTCACCGCCGCCGAGCCGCCCATGAAGACAACGTCATCAATGTCGGCAGCGTTCGCGGCTAGTACATTCTCAGCTGCGGGATGCAGCGAGGTCGGAGGGGTCAGCAGCATGGTGCTGCGGTAAAGCCCGCACACAACGCCACCAGTAAGGGCATCTGGGTAGTTGGTGCCACTCGTGATCCCCACACCGTTCCACACGAGACCGTGATCGACACCGTACTGAGCGGCAAGTGCTGACGTGTCGTAGCGAGTAGCGCCACCCACGCGATCGACACTGTCCGCACCAAGAATGCCCTCGAGATAGGTCTCCACAGCTTCGCCAACCGCAACCGTACCGCCAATTATCACGGCAGAGTCCGTCGTGGGAGGCAGTACTACAGTCGGATCGGTAGGACGAACAAGCAGCACCGGCCAGCCTAGTCCAGCTCCAAGGGGAGCCGTTCCGACTGCGTCGGGGAAGTTCATGCCCGTCGTGACACAAGCCTTGCCATCGTACTCGTCCCCGAGCACTTCAATCGCTCGGTTAGCGACAGCCTTGGAAGTCGCATAGCGGTCGGGACCACCAATACGCCACACATAGCCGTCGAGAAGCATCTCAAGCTGAGCCTCTACTTCAGGTGAGATAGCGTTGTAGCCGCCCAGGAGGTATACGTTCTTCGCACCCAGTCTGGTGAGTTCAGCCTGAACCGCAGCACTGAGCGAGTCAGGATTAGTCAGCAGCATGGGACCGTCAACGGCACCGGCCAATGCCGATCCGCCCAAAGCGTCAGGCCAGGCTTCGCCAGTGGCGATTACGACAGTATCAGCGCCATCAGGGAATGCCTTGACCGACGCCTCAACAGCTGTGGCGTAACGCGTGGTGCCCTCTATGGGAGTCGATCCATCCGATAACTTGTTTGGCACCACCGGAATGTAATAGATATTCCCTACGCCGCCCATGTCCAGCGGAACGACGCCCGCTGCAGATGGGAAGCGAATATCTCCGGACCCATAACCCTCGAAGGCGATATGCTGACCGTCGCCCGATAGGCAGATATATCCAATCTGTCGACTGGTCATGGTGTCAGTCGTGCCCGGAATGCGCGTGAACTGACCTGTCGTGAGGTCCTTGATGTAGAAGTCCTGGTTATCGTCTACGTCGTTCGCATCAAATGACTGCCCGGTAAAGAAGAGCACCTTGTTGCCGTCGTCGCTGATCTGCGGATCACGTGATCCACGATCATCAACCGCAGGGCCACTAACGAGCGTCGCCTCACTCGATTCGAGATCATAGGCGTAAATGTCCTCGCGCCGGTTGGTCTCTTCGGGGAAAAGATCATCGTCCGTCTGGAAGACGAGTCGCGAACCGTCGCCAGAGATCTCGACGTTGTAGACGTCGTCAGAGACTTCCTCTCCGTCCCCAAGGAAGTCCACATACCGCATCTCACCGGTCTGCAGGTCCTTGACGTAGAGATCCTGCTCGTCGTTAGTGTCGTCTTCGTCCCAATCATTTCCTGTGAGGAACGCGACGTACCGGCCGTCATCGGAAATCGACGGAGTGCGACTGCCACGGAAAGCAACTGAACTCTCGTCGTCGGCTACCGGTGAGCTCACCAGCGTTGCCTCATGAGAGGCCAGGTCATAGCCCCAGATGTTCATCCGCACGTCGGTCTTGCCGGTCTCCAGGAGGTCGCTACTGTCCGACTCGATGATCACATACGAGCCATCTCCGGAGATTTCGAACTCATAGCAGCAGAGATCGAGGGCGCTTCCGTCACCATAGAAGTCTATCCATTCGAATGATCCGGTATCCATGTCCTTCACGTAGAGATCCTGGCTGTCGTTCTCATCCTCGGGCACGAATCCGTAGCCCGTGTAGAACAGCACGTAGCGGCCCGTGTCACTGACCTTTGCTTCCTTCGAGCCACGGTCCACGATCTCAGTGGGCGAGGTGGCCTTGCTGACCAGCTCGGTGGTCCCGGTCTGGCGGTCATGTCTAAAGACATCCCGCGTACCATCGTCCCCGAAAGAATCCCCATCGTCAGTGGTTAGATTGCTCGCATACGACGAAAAGACAATGTAGCGACCGTCGTCGCTGATACTTGGTTCGAATGACTCATTATTGGCACTTGTGCCGTCAAAAGCCCTTGAAATAAGGGTCGGTTCAGTCATGGACTGCCATGTTCCGTTAGCAACGATAACGCCTTGGCTGAGTACCAACGATGCTGCAATAATGAAGATTGCGGCGACCTTCAGCCTTGCCGAAATACCGGTTCCTTTGCGGTTACCCTCCATGTGAATCTCCTCTACATCAGTCTTGCCCGGATGCCCCGCTGCAGCAAAGCGCAGTGATCCCCCCGGGATCTACTGCCCTGCATCGTTAATGAGTATACAGAAAATTGCTGGCAGATGAAGGAGTCTATCGCGGCACTCGAAGCGTGAACTTGGAGCCAACGCCAAGTTCGCTCTCGGCCTCCAGTTCGCCCCCCAGTAGCCCAGCCAACCGCGCGGAAATGGCGAGTCCCAGACCCGTCCCCTCATTCTTGGCCTTGAGCACGGGTTCAGCTTGATAGAAGCTCTCCATCACATGGGACAGGTCCGCGGGGCTGATTCCACACCCCGTATCCGTGACCGAGAAGATCATCTGCGCACTCTCCGCAGAAACGTTGAGCGCCACGTATCCGTCGCTTGTGAACTTGACCGCATTGCCCAACAGATTGATCAGAATCTGACTGATCAAACGAGGGTCCGACTCGAGCAGATCGGTATTCGGCTCTCGGGTGAGCTCGAGACGGATGCCTTTCGAGTCGGCCAACGGGCGAATCATCGCCATACAACTCTCAACCACTGTTGATACGTTGAACTCCTCGACAGCCGCAACGATGATTCCCGACTCGATCTTTGACAGGTCCAAAATGCCATCGATAATGGAGAGAAGGTGCTTACCTGATCCGCTCACCATGCCGAGCTGAAGTCGCTGCTCCTCATTCATCGGTCCGGCGAGACCCTCGAGCATGACGCCGGTGAACCCGATTATCGAATTGAGCGGCGTGCGCAACTCATGGCTCATCGAAGCAAGGAAATCGCTCTTGGCGCGCGTGGCGTCCTCCAGGAGCACGTTGGCCGAGATGAGCTCCTCGTTCATGGCGGTCAACTCTTCTGGGCGCTCCTGAACTCGCTCTTCGAGTTCTGAGTAGAGGCACAGAATCTCATCCTGTGTCCGCTTGCGTTCAGTGATGTCCTGAATGAAAGTGACCATGCGACCGCCGTTCTCCGGCCTGTACTGCACGTTGATCTCAACATCGTACGAAGTACCATCCTTGCGCACGAAGCGCTTCTCAAAACGAGATGTGTCGGACTTTCCGGCAAGAAGCACATCGATATGAGCTTGAGAATCAGCGACGTCTTCCGGGTGCGTGATTGTCATCCAAGTAGTACGGTCCATCAGTTCACCGCACTCGTAGCCGAACATCTCGCAGAAAGCGTCGTTCACTCGGATGTCACCCTTGCCGCTCGTAATGGACCTAGGGGCTGCGGAGCGTTCAAAAGCGTACCTGTACATGTCCTCCCTCGCACTCAGCGTCTTCTCGACACGCACGCGTTCGGCAACGTCGGTGAAGGTCGCGAGAAAGTGTCCCGGCTTGGGCTGGCTCAGAAGAACATGAAGCGGCGAGCCCAGGGACGTCACCGTGACATCAAGCTCGCCGGGCTGACTGGTCAAGGCCACGCGGCCACAAACCTCAAAGTGCTCGGGAACTAGGTCAAGGATCCCCGGAATGACCTGGGAGATTAGCTTGCCCTCAACGTCACTGAGTCCCGTGAGCCTGCCAAAAGCATCGTTGGCCTCGAGATACTCAAAGTCGACCGGCTTGGCATCAGCGTCGAATATCATCCGGCAGTAGGCGAAGCCTACGGGCATCACCTGGAACAGCCTACGATAGTGATCTGTGTCAGCCCGTCACCACACCACTATTCGTCGAGTGCAGCCGCAATCTCGTCGGTCATCTCCATGGTGTGATACACCGTCTGGACGTCGTCCAGCTCCTCCAGAAGATCGACCAGTCGCAGGACCTTCTTGGCGGTGCTGACGTCCACAGCCGTTGGGTTCGTCGGCTCCATGACCAGCTCGGAACCCTTCACCGGCACGCCGGCAGCTTCGAGAGCCTTGCTGACCTTGAGCAGGTCGTTCGTCGGCGCATAGACGATCCAGCCGTCGCCGGTCTCTTCCATATCGTCGCCGCCAGCGTCGGCCACCGTCATCATCAACTCTTCTTCGTCCATCGCACCCTCGACCATGATCTCACCCTTGCGCTCGAACTGGAATGCGACCGAGCCGGTCGCTCCCAAGTTGCCGCCCGCTCGCGTGAACGCGCTGCGCACGTCGGCGGCGGTGCGATTGCGGTTGTCGGTGAGCGCTTCGATCAGCACGGCCACGCCGCCGGGGCCATAGCCCTCGTAGATGACCTCTTCGAAGTTCTCACCATCGGCACTGGCGAAAGCTTTGGCGATCGCTGTGTCGATCTTGTCCTTGGGCAGCGAGTAGCTCTTTGCCTTGGCGATCGCCGCGGCGAGCGATGCGTTGTTGTCAGGATTCGGGTCACCGCCGGTCTTGGCAGCAACGGTGATGATACGCGCCAATTTTGAGAACTGGGCGGAACGCTTCTTGTCCTGCGCAGCCTTGCGATGTTTGGTTGTCGCCCACTTCGAGTGTCCGGACATCTCCTGGGTTCCTTCCTGATAATCGTCCAACTGCGCGCGTTTGGGCGCAGGGGTTCACCGCGGAGAGCATACCCGATACGCTTGCACACGTTAAGCCGCAAGCTGTGCGGTCCGCGCCGCAGGTGGTCGAACCGGAGGTATCCCATGGGCGAACGAGTCTACGTGGCCTACGTGGGAGGCACGATCGGCATGCGCTCGACGCGAGCCGGGTACGCACCGGAACCCGGCCACATGAGCGCCTTGTTCGAGCAGCTGATCTCCGATGCAGGCACCGCCTTGCCCCACGTCACCTTCGAGGAGCACCTGCCTCTGCTGGACTCATCCAACGCCACGCTCGAGACATGGAGCCAGCTTGCGCGAACGGTGTTCGAGCGACTCCACGACTACGACGGTTTCGTGATCCTACATGGCACGGGCAACGGCCCTGCCAACGACGAGTCGTTCCTGAAAGCCATTGCCGATGCCACCGACTCGGGTGTGGTGGTGGTCGTGGTCACACAGTGCCTGCGAGGCCGCGTGATACCCACCGCGTACGCCACCGGATCGGCGCTGCTGTGCGCAGGCGCCATCCCCGGTCACGACATGACCACAGAAGCGGCGCTGGCGAAACTCGAGGTTCTTCTGGGAGAAGGTCTGCCTGCGGATGAGGTGCGCGAAATGATGCTCACCGATCTGGCCGGAGAGCTCAGCTAGGAAGCGACGACCTCTTGAGCGAAGTAGCGATGGATCCGAGGATCTCCCGTGAGCTCCGGATGGAATGATGTGGCGAGCAGATCGCCCTGTCGAGCAGCCACGATAGCTCCGTCATGCTTGGCCAACGCATCGACCCCCTTGCCGACCCACTCGATCCACGGGGCTCGAATGAACACGCCACGGAAGCCTTCGCCGGGCAGGTGATTGATGTCCAGATCCGCCACGAACGAATCCTTCTGTCGGCCAAAGGCGTTGCGCCGCACAGTGATGTCCATGAGACCCAGGCTGCGCTGACCACCGATGCCGTCGAGCACCTCTTTGGCGATCAGGATCGCACCGGCACAAGTGCCCCACACGGCCATGCCCGCACCGTGTTGCTGCGAGATAGCATCATAGAACCCGTACGTTTCCATGAGCTTCGCAATCGCAGTGGACTCGCCGCCGGGGATGATCAAGCCGCACAGATCGCTCATCTGCTCCGGCAGGCGCACCGCAACAGCCGTGACCTCGATGGCCTCGAGCATCATGATGTGCTCTCTGAACGCCCCCTGAAGAGCGAGTACGCCGATCTGCACCTACCAGCCACGCTCCTGCATACGCTCGGCATCCGGGATGTCCGAGATGTTGATCCCAACCATCGCCTCGCCCAAGTTGCGGGAGACCTTGGCGACGATCTCGGCGTCATGGAAGTGAGTCGTGGCCTCAACTATGGCCTTCGCACGCTTCGAGGGAACGCCGCTCTTGAATATTCCACTGCCGACGAATACGCCGTCGCAGCCGAGCTGCATCATGAGGGCGGCATCCGCAGGAGTGGCGATGCCACCGGCGGAGAAGTTGACCACGGGGAGCTTGCCGTTCTCGGCGACCCACTTGACCAGCTCGTAGGGGGCCTGGAGCTTCTTGGCGGCATCGTAGAGCTGCTCGCCGCGAAGACCGGACACCCATGCGATGTCGTCGGTCATTGTACGCATGTGACGCACGGCCTCGACCACGTTGCCGGTGCCGGGCTCGCCTTTGGTGCGGATCATGGATGCACCCTCGGCGATGCGGCGGAGCGCCTCACCCAGATTACGGGCACCGCACACGAACGGCACGGTGACTTCGCGCTTGTTCACGTGATACTGCTCGTCGGCAGGTGTCAGGACCTCGGACTCGTCGATGTAGTCGACACCCAGGGTAGCCAGGATCTGCGCCTCGACGAAGTGACCGATACGGCACTTGGCCATGACAGGGATGGAGACTGAGGCGACGACCTGCTCAACGATGGTCGGATCGGCCATACGGGCCACACCGCCGGATGCGCGGATATCGGCCGGAACACGCTCGAGCGCCATGACGGCCACTGCGCCTGCGTCCTCGGCGATCTTGGCCTGCTCAGCATTGACGACGTCCATGATGACGCCGCCCTTGAGCATTTCTGCAAGTCCGGTCTTGACCAGAAGTGTGCCAGTCTCTTTCGCGTTCTCAGCCACTGTTGATTCCTCCCGCGCCTGGGCCACAACGGACCCGACGATTTACTGTCTACTAAGGATGGATGCTTGTGAGTATGAGATTCTACGCTACTTGACCAAGATGTTCACGTCGGAATCAACGACCTGAATCCAAGTGTTGCCCGGCGCCAACCTGATCGAGCTTCCGTCGGCGGCCTTGAATGTCGGCGGGGCCGAGGATCCAGCCTCCCACGTGCCGTCATAGCGCACGCCGTTGTGGAACACCGAGCACTTTCCGGAACCGACGAACTTGATGTCGTACGTCATGGAACCGGTCACATCTCGAGCGCCGGTCGCCACGTGCGGCACCCACATGACCACGACGTTCGTGGCGTGGACCTGCTCGCCGGTGGTGGCGTCCTTGTGCACGTTTCCGCCATTGACGCGCATGTAGGCGTCCTTGGCCCCGTCGTAGGTCCAGTCAACGGTGTTGGCGTTGGAGAAGCGGACGTTGACCGACGCCGCGGTGACCGTTGCTGCCTCTGACGCAGCTTGGTCGTACAAGAATGATGTGATGTCCTGTGTTGCCGCGTTGCCCTTGGCAAGCGCCGCGTCGCGCAGCGTGCCGACGTTGAGGTAAAGGTTGTGCGGCGCGCTCTTGCTGGAGACTCGTTTGTAGCCGGCAGTCCAACCGCGATCCTGGCTCAGGTTGTCGAACTTGACGCCACCCAGCGCACGAGTGACATAGCCGCTGGCACCCGAGAAGGCGAACATGGCACCGTACTGAGGCACGATGTCCGTGTCGGACATGCGCGCCGAGCGCACGGGACCCACAGACTCGGGCATGACCGAGTGGAACAGAAGGTTGAATCGCGTGATCCCGCCCTCGGTGACCGACTCATAGACCACGTCGGCGGACTGTAGTCCCGACTGTGGACGTGCGACAGGCGAGTTCTCGACCTTCACCGACATGACTCGCGTATGGGTCGCGGCGTCGTCGGGGGCATCCAGGCCGGTCAGCGGCCAACGCGGCAACTGGACGGGCTCGGGCACAACGGTCTCAGTGGTGGCCTGCGGCCATGACGATGTGACCTCTGGCTGTGCCTTGACTTCGGCATCCTTGCAGCCAGATACGACAAGAACCGCCAACAGTATCAGTGCGGCGCCAAGAACGGTCAGGTAACGAGTGCGGAACATGGTGCCTCCTTCATCTCGCTCCGAAGTCTACGTTCGACCCTCGGGGCGGTCAATCACCTTCTGGTGACGTCTTCCCATCGTTGCTGTTCACATGCACAACGGGCTACAGTGTGCACGGAGGTGCGAGCGAATCCCATGCCTTGCTATCTTTTGCATATGGTCGAACAGCCGGATCCACGGCCCTACGACGATCCGGACCTGAAGGATCTCGTCGGCTCGTATCCCCGATTCTTCTGCACGCAGTGCAATCCTCCCCAACCGCTGAAACCCGGGGAGTCCGTGAAGTGCCTCAACCGCGAGGAGCCTTGCTGGATGCCGGCAGGGAAGCCCTGCCAGTAGCCACTCGCCACAAGAAATATGCACCCACTGCGATCACCGGAAGACTCAACAGCTGACCCATGGTCAGCCAGGACACTATGAATCCCAGCTGGGCATCGGGCTCTCGAAAGAACTCCACCGTGAAGCGGAAGACGCCATAGAGCGTCATCATCAGGCCGAACAGCATGCCCGGTGGGCGACGCTTGCGCGCGAGGAACAAGAGTATCCCCCAGAGCAGGATGCCCTCCAGGAACGCCTCGTAGAGCTGCGAGGGGTGGCGCGGCACCGGTCCGGCCCCGGGAAAGACCATGGCCCAGGGGACGTCGGTGGTGCGACCCCACAACTCGCCGTTGACGAAGTTGGCGAGCCGTCCCAGGCCAAAGCCAATGGGAGCGCCCACTGCGCCAATGTCATAGAGGGTCAGACGTGGCAACTTCAGGCGCGGCTCCATGACGAGGCCGGCGATCAGGATGCCTGCCAGGCCGCCGTGGAACGACATGCCGCCGTCCCAGATCGCAAGGATCTGGCCCGGGTTCTCCCAATACTTGCCCGCACCATAGAAGAGCACGTAGCCCAAGCGGCCGCCCGCGATCACGCCGATCGTGGCGGCCAGGATGATCTCTATCATGTCGTCGGCGGACAGACCGACCTTCCAGCGCTCGCTCAAGCGCTTGAGCATCAGTCCAGCGATCACGAATGCTGCCACGTAGGCGAGGCCGTACCAATGCACCGAGAGCGGTCCCAGTCGGAACAGGACAGGATCGATGTCCGGATAGTTCAGGTATGCCACGCTACATCGCCTCGAGTCTCTTGATGCGATCATCGATCGGCGGATGCGTGTTGAACAGCGAGTTCAGTCCGCTCCTGTAGTCCTTGAGCGGGTTGTGGATGTAGAGGGATTCAGTCGCCTTGTTCGCGACCGACAGCTTGTTCGTGTCGCCAGCGATCTTGCGAAGTGCACTGGCCAGACCGTCGGGATAGCGAGTCAACAGAGCTCCGTTGGCGTCGGCCACGTACTCGCGCTTACGCGAGATCGCCATCTGGATCATGGTGGCGAACAGAGGCGACAGGACCGCCAGGGCAAGACCGATGACCAGAAGGATCACACCGGCCTGACCTCCGCCGCTGTCCCTACTGCGACGCCTGCCACCGCCCCAGAAGAATGAGCGAACCATCCAGTCGGAGAGCAGAACGACGGTGCCTGCCAGGACCGCTGCCATTGTCTGCACGAGAGTGTCGTAGTTCTTGATGTGCGAGAGCTCGTGGGCTATCACTCCTTCGAGCTCCAGGCGATCCAACTTGGCGACCAACCCGGTGGTCACTGCGATCGCCGCGTTCTCCGGGTTGCGCCCGGTGGCGAAGGCGTTGGGTGACGGATCCTCGATGATGTACGCGCGCGGCATGGGCAACCCGGCCGCGATAGAGAGTCCCTCGACCGTGTTCACGATGTACGGCTCAGTATTCCTGTCCACAAGCCGCGCATGGCTCATCCCGAGCACGATCTTGTCCGAGTACCAGTACGAGCCCCACGTCATGGCGAAAGCCACGCCGCCGGCGATTATCAGGCCGCCCACCCCAAAATCGGTCACATAGCCGAACGCCCAACCCATGGCGAGAACGAGCAGCACGAACAGACCCATGAGAAGAACGCTCTTGAACTTGTTCGTTGCGATCTGATCGTACATTCAGAGACCTCCGACGCATGCCACGGACCAGCAGACCCAGGACGCGGCCCGATTCCTCAGGCCG
>JAQIBK010000283.1 GCA_027859125.1 Actinomycetota bacterium
CATACCGGCGTCGTCTCCCCGGTGGTAGACGACGTTGTCAGCAATGACAGCGGGGTTACGGGGATCGTCTTCGGGAATACCGGCCTCGACCTTACCAACCAGGTCCGCGCCCACATCTGCGGCCTTGGTGTAGATACCGCCACCGACACGCGCGAACAGCGCAATCGAGGAAGCACCCATGGCGAAGCCGTTGACGATCTCAGGCTGCGGGTTGTCGCCATTGATGATCAGGAAGATCGCCCATAGAGAGAGGCCACCCAGACCGAACGAGGCAACCGTGAGGCCCATGGTAAGACCAGAACGGAACGCAACGTTCAATGCGGCAGCCACGCTCTTTGTGGCAGCCTGCGCGGTACGCGCATTGGCGCGAGTCGCGATGTGCATGCCGAAGAATCCGGCACCAGCCGACAGAATCGCGCCGCTCAAGAATGCGACGGCCGTCATCGGCGAGACCGTGATTGCAAGAATCACGGCCACGACGGCTGCGAAGATCGCAAGGATACGATACTCACGCTTCAGGAAAGCGAGCGCGCCCTCCTGGATCGCCTTTGAGATCTCAATCATCTTGTCAGTGCCCTGGTCCTGCTTCAAGACCCAGAACGCCAGGTAGAGCGCCACTCCGAAGCCGAACACGGCAGCAACCGGAGCTATCCAAACAATCCAATCAGCCATCTACGTGCAACTCCTTCCAGTCAACCTCTAGGGTTGGTTGTCCCGCCGATTCTATGCGAACCGCACATATACGGCAACAGTTCGGAAACAGATGGCATGTCGGTTGTTTGTGCGGACGCTGGAGCCTAGAACATCCAGTTCCGTGGAACGAAGAGTCGTTCGTACGACCTAATCGCGAACCGATCCGTCATACCAGCGATGTAGTCGGTGACACTTTGCGGCAGTTCGCCGGAAGAATGCGGCTGAAACTCAGCAGGTAGATCCTGTGGCCTGTCGAGATAGTGCCTGAACAGGGCCTGGACGACACCAAAGGCTTTTGGCTCCTCGGCCTTGGCTCTGTCTGAGAGATACACGTTCTCGAATAGGAACGACCGAAGTCCCATCATTGCGTCCCACACCTGCGGACTCATTCGTATCTTCTCTGAATCAACGCTGGACTCGACCATGTCCTGAACCATGGTTGTTATTCGTGCACCGTGACTGTGACCGAGGATGTCCGTGAGTCCTTTGGGAAGGTCGGTCTCCTTGAGCAGTTCTCCTCGCATCGCGTCATCGATGTCATGGTTCACATAGGCGATCCTATCGGCGATCGCCACGATCTGGCCCTCGAGAGTCGTCGCCGTCTGCCCTCCCGTGTGATGCTCGATCCCATCTCGGACCTCCCACGTGAGATTCAGACCCTTTCCCTCGTACTCGAGCTGCTCGACGATGCGCAGCGACTGCAGGTTGTGCCGGAATCTGCGGGGAGCGTCAGGGTACTCGGCCGCGAGCTCTATCAGGATCGCGCCGATCGCGTCCTCTCCAATATGACCGAAAGGGGTATGCCCCAGATCGTGACCAAGAGCGATTGCCTCGGTCAGATCCTCGTTCAGCCGAAGTGCTCGGGCGATGGAACGAGCGATCTGGGCCACCTCGAGTGTATGGGTGAGACGCGTGCGGTAATGATCGCCCTCAGGGGCAAGGAAGACCTGCGTCTTGTGTGAAAGCCGACGAAAAGCCTTGCAGTGGAGTATGCGATCCCTGTCGCGCTGGAACTCGGTGCGATACGGGTCGAGCGCGATCGGGCGCTCTCTGCCCTTCGTGGAGTCTGCGAACGCAGCGCGAGACGAGAGCCGCCGTTTTTCCTCGGCCTCCAGATCCTTACGTGTGGTGATTCCTGGTGTCACGGGCCCTCCGCCCACTCATTGTCTTCAACGCCTCGATTCTAGCCCACGAGTACGACAACGAGGTACCACGCAGCGCCGGCGAATACCGCACCGAAGACCCACTGCGACCTGGCGCCCCACGCACGAGCCAACTGAACGCCGGTGATCGCACCGACCACAGCTGCGAGATGGGTGAAGGGAAACGAGTCGAACCAGAGCGTGATGGATGACTCTACCGCAAGCTGCGAGACACCAGTGCCTACCTGAGCCGGAAGGAGCCAACCGACGAACAGAGGCACGAGAAGCCCGACGACGGACGCCGCTGTCCAGACCCGCCATGCAGGGTGCTCCGTGCGGGAATGACCCTGGATCAGTGGGGATCTCGGTGCCTGATAGAGTCTCGTCCTGCCCAACTGTGCCCCCTCAGCGGCTAGGTCAAAGTACGCAACAGGGGCGCCATGGGCGCCCCTGTGTTTGTCCATCGGAACGCTATGCGTTCATCTCCTCGGCAAGCGCCGCTTGAGCGGCCGCCAGTCGCGCGAGTGGTACTCGATAAGGCGAGCATGACACATAGTTCAGTCCTATGGAGTGGAACACCTTGACCGACTCGGGATCTCCCCCGTGCTCGCCGCAGACGCCGAGCTTGATACCGGGATTGGTCGAGCGACCCAACTCACAGCCCATCTCCACTAGCTTTGCGACGCCGGTGTCCACAGTCTCGAACGGATTGCGCGGCAGAAGCTTGCGGTCCAGGTAGCGAGGCAGGAACTTCGACTCGATGTCATCGCGGCTGAAGCCGAACGTGGTCTGCGTGAGGTCGTTGGTGCCGAACGAGAAGAAGTCGGCGACCTTGGCGATCTCATCGGCTGTGATCGCTGCGCGAGGCAGCTCGATCATTGTGCCGATGGGGATGTCGATGTCCATGCCGCACTCTGCCTTGACCTCAGCCAGAATGGCTTCGGACTCGGCTCGAAGGGTGACCAGCTCGGTCACGACGCTGACAAGCGGGATCATGATCTCGGGCCGTGGATCCTTGCCGGCCTTCTTGAGCTGACAGGTGGCCAGCGTGATGGCGCGAACCTGCATAGCGTAGATCTCAGGATTCATGATGCCCAGACGGCAGCCACGAAGACCCAGCATGGGATTGGCCTCGCTCATGCGATCTATCTGGTCGAGCAGCCTGCGCTTGGGTGCGAGCTCAGATGCCGATACACCGACGGCCTCTGCGCGTGCGATCTCGATCGCCAGCTCACGTGGGTCGTCGAGGAACTCGTGTAGCGGCGGGTCCAGCAGGCGCACGGTGACCGGCAGACCGTCCATCGCCTCGAAGATCCCCAGATAATCGGAGACCTGCACCTCGAGGAGCTTGGCGAGAGCGCTGTCGACGACCTCGGGATCCTCGGACAGGATCATGTCCTGCACTATGTTCTTACGATCGCCGAGGAACATGTGCTCGGTACGACAGAGGCCGATGCCCTCCGCACCGAATCCACGGCCCAGCACCGCATCGTCGGGCGTATCGGCGTTGGCGCGAACACCCAAGCGACGGAACTCATCAGCCCAACCCAGGATCTTGTCGAAATCACCGGTGACCTCGGGAAGCACGAGCGGATCAGCGCCGAGCACGACGCGACCGGTGGTGCCGTCGAGCGAAATGATATCGCCCTCGCCCAATACAACAT
>JAQIBK010000144.1 GCA_027859125.1 Actinomycetota bacterium
GCGCCAGTTGGAGCTGCGTCATAGAGATGCCTTGGCCAAAGGGAATGGTTCCGATCGTGGAGCCTGACCAACTCTCCAAAGGCGGAAGATACCCCAGGCCTTCGCCAGGGTAGTCGACTCCGGTACGTTCGTTCATTCCGAATAGGTCCAGGTAGTCGTAGAGACGCTGCTCACCAAGTTCAATCCCGAGCATAACGGCGCCGACGTTCGAGGAGTTGGTCACGATGTCTGTAAGACTCCAGTTCACGGTCGGTCTGGAGTGAGACTCCTTGATGACTCGATCCGCGACAGCGAGAGTTGGTGGAAGCTCGAACATGTCGTCGGGACCGTATAGGCCTTCCTCGATAACAGCTGCCGCAGTCAGGGACTTCAGCGTGGAACCAGGTTCATAGACGTCAGTCACGGGCCGATTCCGATACGAGTACGCCTCAGCAGAACCGAAGGTGTTGGGGTTGAACCCTGGCACTGTCGCCATGGCATATATCTCACCGTTCTGCGGGTTCATGATCACGACCGAACCGCTCTTGGCGCCCCACTCTTCGACAGCAGCGGTCAGTTCGACCTGCGCTTGGTATTGAATATCCTTGTCGATGGTAAGGACGATATCCTGACCATCGACTGCATCTATGGACTGCATGACGCCCCCGGGGATCACTCGCCCAAAGGGATCTCGTTCGGCAAGAATGCTTCCGGGGGTGCCTGCCAGAAGAGTCTGGTACTGGCTCTCCAGACCTGCCAAACCCTCGTCATCAATGCCGACGAAGCCCAATACCTGACATGCGAGCTCACCAGAGGGGTACACCCGTCGTGAATCATCTTGGAACTCGATTCCGATCAGGTCCAGATCCTTCAGAGCACTGGCGTGATCCATGTCGAGCTTGCGGGCGATGTACGTGAAACTCGTGTCATTACTCAGCCGCTCAACGTACTCGCCTGGATCCGTGCCGAGAACGGAAGCGATAGCTGCGGACGTTCCCACCGGATCATCGATCGACTGAGGCACTGCGTAAACAGTGCAAGCTTCGGTGGAGACTGCGAGGGGCTCGCCCTCGCGATCATAGATCGCCCCGCGCTGCGGGGAGATGGCGATGTCCCTGAGTCGCTGATCCGTTGCTCGCTCAGCGAACCTTGGTGCAGCAGCCGCCTGAAGGTAGGTGAGGCGCCCAGCAATGACCAGAAAGGCTCCCATGAGCAGAACAAGGAGAACCGTGTAGCGCGACGAGCTCTTCACGCGCTGCGCTCGACCGGTCACGCTACCCCCTCTCGCAGGCACACTCTCACCGAGAAGAGGCGAGCCCGATGTCACCGACGAGCAGCACTTGTGCCTCGCCAGCAGCCATATCCATCACTGATGTGAGCAGGGCGCGCAGCGGTGTCTGCTCAGCCTTGCCTTTGTCCGCACCAAGGCTCGCATCGGCGACATCCGTCGCGACGTCGTTCGACGCAAGCGCACCCTGAGCATCAGAGGCTGTCTCATCGACGTCCGAGATCGTGATGAACGTGACATCGTCCGCCTCGGACATCCTCATGGTAGTACCTGCGATAGCCTCAATGCGAGAGGGAGTCATGAGGCAACTCTTGTCTACCTCGAGTCTATCCGCCGTGAGCTGCTCGTTCTTTATATCGGTACGAAGTGCCGAAGCATCGATCGAAGCCTCATTGGCTTTCGCGGACAGCGCCACGCGACCCAGCCCGCACACGGAAAGGGCGATCATCCCGACAAGCACCACGCGAAAAGCACGGCGACATCTGTCCTCGTATGCGGCGCTGTTGCGTTTCGGAGCGGAACGACGGGCTGGAAGCACGACACGCAGCTGCGGACGCGCTGATCTCTCGGTGCGCGAATCAACTGTCTCTCGCCTGGCTGGCAGACCCATCGTCCCTCCTCTCCTTGCCAATCGAAGTCATGACACCCAAGAATCTCACTCAGACTCTTTCCGCCACCCGCAGCTTTGCACTGCGGGCCCGAAGGTTTCGCTCTATCTCGTCCGCTGTAGGAACCACAGCCTTGCGCGTCACGATACGGAGTACCGGACTCTTGCCGCATGCACAGATCGGAAGATCTGGCGGGCAGTCACACCCCTGGGAGAACTCAGTGAACACGTTCTTGACGATGCGATCCTCGAGCGAGTGATAGCTGATAACCGCTATGCGACCCTTGGGATTGAGCCACCGAACCGCGGCGCGCAATCCACGCTCAAGCACATCCATCTCATGATTCACCTCGATGCGAAGCGCCTGGAATGTCCGACGGGCTGGATGCGGACCGGAGCGTCTTGCCGATGCGGGAATCGCGTCCTTGATGACCTCCACCAGCTCAAGCGTTGTTTCGATGGGACGGCGACCTCGCGCGGCTACGATGAATTCTACGATTCGCGAGGCCCACCGT
>JAQIBK010000034.1 GCA_027859125.1 Actinomycetota bacterium
CTTCGCGATGTATCTGGAGAAGGGCTTGCAAGCTGAGGTCGTTCTGGCCGACCCGCTTGCATTCGTGCAGGTAGCTTCTTCTGTTCTGCAGAGCGTGTCAGATGATCAGATGGGATCAGCTCCGGTCATCGGGCTTGCGCTGGGGGGTGCCTCATAGATGGTTCGCATCAACCTCCTCCCACCTGAGATAACTGAGAAGCGCAAGTATGAGAGCATGTTCGGGGTTGTTCTGATAGTCGGCATCGTTGTGCTCGCTCTTGTGTTCGCTGGCTATGGTTGGCTGGAATTCCAAGTCGGCACTAAGCAGAATGAGCTGCAGGGTCGCCAGACCCAGGCGGCGCAGGTTCTTGCTCAGGCTGAGGCATTCAGCGTGTTCGAGCAGCGTGAAGGCGTGTTGGATCAACGTCTGGCGACCGCTCAGCTGGCCCTATCCGGTCGGGTCGATTGGGGTCGTCTCGTCGAGGAGCTCTCACTCGTTCTGCCTGATGACACGTGGGTCGTGAGTATGCGGTGCACCGAAGCGGGACTCACGTTGAGTTGTGTTGCCCTTGACGATGATCTGACCAGTTCGGATCACAAAGCCGTGGCGCGTACTCTGATTCGACTTTCGCAGCTCGAGCAGCTTAACAACGTGTGGCTGAGTACTTCCACGAAGTCTGTTCTGTCGGAGGGCGACTGGGAACAACCGATCATCACCTTCTCTGTGAACACTGGCGTGGAACGATGAGTAGGCGACCGACCACGGGGACACACGCGTGCCTGCCCCGCCAAGTCAGCCCGCCGCAATGTGACAAGGCAGATATGAGATGAAACTCAACAAGCAGACAATCATCATCATGGTCGTCTTTGTCGCTGTGGTCGCAGTCGCAGTCTTCGCGTTCTTGGTGTTCCCTCGGTTCGGCGAGTTGAGTGCTCTTGACGATGACATCGCGCTTGCGGAGGCGGACATCGCGTCGGCCAACACACTGCTTGCTAGGCGGGTGACGGCAAAAGCGAATTCGGCGCAGACAGAGTCACAACTGATGCGTATCGCCAACGAGCTGCCTGAGTCGCCACAGTTGCCAAGCGTGATCATTGAACTGCAGGACATCATGAACCGTCAGGGCTTGGAGTTCACCTCGATGAACTTCGGAAAGCCAGCGGCCGATCCGGAGGAAGGCTACTCCTCGGTCGCGATCTCACTCGCGTTCGACGGGCGATGGGTGGACGTTGTGACTTTGCTTCAGGATTTCCCGAGAATGAACCGACAGGTGCGGGTGACGGATTATAGTGTGACCCGTATGGCTCCCCCGGAGTCCGATGAGACGACTCCTGTCGTAGAGGATGAGCCAGAAGAGCGTGTCCGGGTCAGAATGACCATTGAGGTTTATACGATGGCACTGGTAGAGGCCGCAGGTGGCACCGCTGCACCTGCCGCGCCGGCGCAGTAGCGCTAGACCGAAGGAGCCGTACGTTGGTTGACCAGATGACACCGATGCCGCCGCAGGATGTTCCGGTTCCCGGAGATCCAGCGAATAGTGCTGCAGGTTCGCAGGGCAAGCGAGTCGTGATCATCGTCATTGCCGTGATCGCGTTCCTAGTGGTAGCAGCGGTGGCCGCGTGGGCATTCACCAGCTTCTTCGGCACCTCGGCCGATGATGGCGTCGAGCCGATGGTCACTCAGAGTGACACGTCGAGTACGGAATCCTCTGCCGAGGAGAAGTACGTTCCGAGTTCTCCGAAGCCGGTCGAGCTCAAGTCTGTCTTTACTTTCCGTCCGATCTTCACGCCGCTGGCATTTCCGCCTGAGGAGCCTGAGGTCGGGACCACAACCGGCACAGACGGCGGTACAACAACGGTTGTGACCTCTGGGACGCTGTACTTGCGTGCCATTCTGGTTTTCGATGACGGTCACAGTGAGGCGGATTTCTTGTACGGCGACACGAACTACGTTCTGGCTGTGGGCGAGCGAATTCCTGATACCCCTTGGGAAGTCCTTTCCATCGGCACGAACTCTGTAGTGATGTTGTACGGTGACACGCAGGTCACCCTCATCGCGGGTCAGACTATAACCAAGTAGTCTCGACCGTCGGTCGTGCGCCGTCGTTCTGGATGCTAGAATCTGTGCACCGAATCCAGTGACGGAGGACGCATGAGGTATACCACTTCCGGAGAGTCACATGGTCGTGTCCTGACCGCGATAGTCACGGGCGTGCCTGCGGGTATTCCTGTCGACCAGTCAGCGATCGACTCTGATCTAGCGCGCAGGCAGGTCGGTTACGGTCGCGGCGGCCGCATGAGGATCGAGACGGACACAGCGAGCATCCTGTCCGGTGTCCGTTTCTCCCGCACGATCGGGAGTCCCGTTGCACTCGCGATCTCCAATCGTGATTGGGACAACTGGACCGACGTGATGTCGGTTCAAGGAGAGCCGATCGACAGTGTGCGAGTAACAGCACCACGTCCAGGACATGCTGATCTGGCGGGCGTTCTCAAGACGTGCAGCAATGATGTTCGTGACGTCTTGGAGCGCGCAAGCGCTCGAGAGACTGCTGCCCGCGTTGCTGCAGGTGCGATCGCGAAGGCGTTCCTCCGACAAGTCGATGTCGAGGTCGGCTCGTTCGTCTTCTCGATCGGTGGGGCGGCGATGGATACGCCTTTGGATGCGTCTGAAGTTGATCCCTCCTTGGTCGAGGCCAGTGATGTGCGCTGCCCGGATGCCGAGGCATCTGTCCGGATGCGCGCCGCGATCGACGCAGCTCATACTGATGGTGAGTCCTTGGGTGGGCTGTTCTACGTGACAGCCACAGGCTTGGTACCCGGATTGGGAGGGTATGCGGAGGCAGCATCGCGTCTGGACGCTCGATTGGCGGCAGCTGCAATGTCGATACCTGCGATCAAGGGCCTTGAGTTCGGCGACGGGTTTGCCGCGGCCAAACGACCGGGTTCGCAGGTTCACGACGCGATCGCCCATGATGGTCCGCGGGGGTTCTACCGCAAGACCAATCATGCAGGGGGGCTCGAAGGTGGCATGACCAATGGCGAGCCCCTGATCATGCGACTGGCAATGAAACCGATACCCACGCTCATGCGTCCCCTGGCTAGCGTGGATCTTGATTCCCATGAGGTGATCGATGCGTCAAAGGAACGTTCCGACGTATGCGCGGTTCCTGCCGCAGCGGTCGTCGCTGAGGCAGAGGTGGCTCTCGTTCTCGCAGATTCCTATCTGCAGAAGTTCGGCTGTGACTGTGTCGAGGACATAGTCACAGCCCTGCGTGCGTATGAGAGCAGGATCAGGTCGTGAATCACATATTCCTCATAGGTTTCATGGGGGCGGGCAAGACTACGGTCGGTCGTCTTCTGGCCGAGATGCTGGGCGTCCGGTGCATCGACCTGGATGCCAGAATAGAGCGCGAGGCCGGTTTGACGATTCCGGAGATCTTCAAGGTTGGCGGGGAGCAGTTGTTTCGCGACAAGGAATCGGCCGTGCTTCGCTCCCTGGTCAACGAGCCGGGCGCAGTGGTCGCGTGCGGGGGAGGCGTTGTGCTTCGTGATGCCAAGCGAGTGTTTCTTCGTGAACACGGTACGGTCGTCGACCTACGTGTGACTGCCGGTGAGGCACTGGCACGACTGGCGGGAGACGGGTCACGTCCGCTGCTTGCTGGAGATTCCGTTTCAATGGCGCCCGCTCTGCTCGCGGCGCGCGAGCGTCTCTATGAAGGTGCCTCCACGTTGGCGG
>JAQIBK010000278.1 GCA_027859125.1 Actinomycetota bacterium
GAGCCACGCAGGTCTCACCGCGATCGCTGATCGCCCGTTGCAGTGCGGTCCCGAGCATTCCGCTCGATCCGGCGATCAGGTAGCGTATGGTCACTTTCCCCGCTCCTCGTACCAACGTCGCTGCCACTCGGCGAACTCGCCCTCGCCGTGTTTGATCTTGTGCCACCACTGCTCGTTGTCACGGTACCAGCGGATCGTCTCGCGCAGACCCTGCTCGAACTCCACCCGCGTGTCCCAGCCGAGTTCACGCAGCTTGTCGCACGCTATCGAGTACCGGCGGTCGTGACCGGGACGATCGGCAACCCACTCGATGACGTCATCGCCCAAGCCGAGCTCATCCAGAATGATCGAAGTGATCTCGCGGTTGGTGCGCTCGTTGCCGCCGCCCACGTTGTAGACCTCGCCAGGCTCACCGTCACGCAGCACGGCCGCGATACCGTCGCAGTGATCATCCACGTGCAGCCAGTCGCGCACGTTCATGCCATCGCCATATAGCGGCAGCTTCTTGCCCTCGAGCGCGTTGGTCACGAACAGAGGAATGAGCTTCTCGGGATATTGATGCGAGCCATACGTGTTGCTGCCCCGCGTGATCATCGCCGGCGTCCCGTAGGTCGTGTGATATGCGAGTACCTGCAGATCCCCGCCGGCCTTAGATGCCGAGTACGGGCTCGACGCCTGCAGCCTATCGGTCTCGCAGAACGAGCCGACATCTATCGAACCGTAGACCTCATCTGTCGAGACCTGCACCATGCGCCCGATCTCATGCTCGCGCACGGCCTCAAGCAACGTATGTGTGCCCAGGATGTCCGTGTGCAGAAACGCCGCTGGCTCATCAATCGAACGGTCGACATGTGTCTCGGCGGCGAAGTTCACAATCGCATCCACGCCGCCCAGCAGACCGATGGCACCGTCCACGGCTTCGCGGTCACAGATGTCCCCGCGAACGAACGTATACCTAGAGTCATCCTCGACCGATTTCAAGTTGTCGAGGTTGCCCGCGTTGGTGAGCTTGTCCAGACACACGATCTGAATCTCGTCTTGAGTGGCAAGCAGGCGACGCACAAAGTTCGAGCCGATGAATCCGGCTCCCCCGCAAACGAGAAGCCTCATCCGTTCTTCACGCCCCAGTCGTAGCCAATTGCAGGATCATCAAAAGGCCTTCGATATTCATCCGGATCGTCGTAGTTGTAGAGCTCGGTCGGCGTGTTCACGATCATCGCAGGCTCGGTGCCCACAGCAGTGAACCCGTGGTAGACGCCATTGGGGATGATTATCAGACGCTGCTTCTGCCAGCCGATCACGAACTCGTTGGTCTCGCCACGCGTAGGTGAATCCTCGCGATCATCGTGCAGCACGACCTTGGCCATGCCGGAGACGCACACGAAGTGGTCCGTTTGCTTCTTGTGGTAGTGCCACGCCTTCACGACCCCCGGATACACCATGGTCACGTACACCTGACCGAACTGCTTGAAGTCCGGATCGTCTGAACGCCACATCTCCATGAGAAGGCCGCGCTCATCCGGCATGACCTTGAGATCCTTGACCTTCACGCCATCAATCATGAACTGCCCCCTAGACGATTTCGACTTCTGAGTTGTCTCCCAGCATCACATGATATGCGGCAGGAACGCGATCCGCTTTACGTACGACGGCGTTGACCCCAAACAGGCTGTCTGTGAACCGACTGCCGCAGTCCTCGATGCGCGATCCGCCAAGCATGATCGAGTGCTCAAGCTCGCTGCCAAGAATCTTGCACCCGTCGCCTACCGATGAGTACGGCCCGATGTAGGCATTCACGATCTCGCAGTTCTCGCCTATGATCGCTGGTCCGCGCAGGATCGAATTGACCAGCCGAGTACCCTCTCCTATGCGAACGCGGCCGTGGATCTCGGAATTCTCATCTTTCTCTCCCAGAACCTCCGAGGAGATCAGATCGAGCATGATCCGGTTCGCTTCGAGCATATCCTCAAGTTTTCCGGTGTCTTTCCACCATCCACTGATCACATGCGGTCGTACCACGCGATTCTGGTCGACGAGCCATTGAATGGCGTCGGTGATCTCGAGTTCGCCCCGTGCTGAGGGTTCGATCGCGTTCACGGCCTCGAACACGGAGTTCGAGAACAGATAGACCCCCACAAGCGCGAGGTCACTAGGAGGATTCGCCGGTTTCTCGATCAGACGTTTGATCGAGCCATCATCAGCGAGTTCGGCAACACCGAACTGCGAGGCGTTAGGAACGTGGGCAAGGAGTATCTGGGCTTCGCAGCCACCCTCGCGAAACTCATCGACGAAGCGGGTGATTCCGTCTGCGATGAGGTTATCGCCGAGATACATCACGAATGGCTCCCCTGCCATGAAGTCCTCAGCGATCTTGACCGCGTGAGCGAGACCCAGGGGCGCTTCCTGGGGGATGTAGGTTATCGAGGCGCCCCAGTGTGAGCCGTCGCCGAGAGCTTCGCGAACCTCCTCGGCCGTGTCGCCAACGATCACGCCGATATCGGTGATCCCGGCATCGCGGATGGCCTCGATCGCATAAAAGAGGATCGGCTTGTTCGCCACAGGCACGAGCTGCTTGGCGCGCGTGAAGGTGATCGGCCGGAGCCGAGTGCCCTTGCCACCTGCAAGAATGAGTGCCTTCATGTCAAACCGCCTACGCTTGATAGATGCTGCCATCAAATCATTCATAGATGACGGCTCAAACGCCGTTGCTTGAGCCGCATCAAGAACCTGATTCTGAGGCAACCCCGTTTCAGAGGCAAATCAGGGGACCCTTGTGATCACACTGACCTGAGCATGATGCTCTACTATGGTGTCCACCACAAAGGGTCATGACGCAAGAGAGTCCGAGCAGCCATTCTACAGCCGAGGTGGAGGTGCCCGAGTGACATTCGAGTCGACAAT
>JAQIBK010000135.1 GCA_027859125.1 Actinomycetota bacterium
CAGGTGCTGCGCATGATCATCGACCGCGGCATCGTGGCCGGAGAGCGCGACATCATCTGGCAAGGCGCACTCGGTCTCATTCTCATCGCCGCTTTCGGGGGGATCGCCAACTTCGGACAGGGATACCTCTCGGCACGTGCCAGCCACGGGGCTGCGTTCGACATGCGGAACACCATCTTCGACAAGTTGCAGCGACTGAGATTCTCGTATCACGACCGAGCGCAGACCGGTCAGCTGATCACCCGAGTGACCTCTGATGTCGACCTCGTGCGTGAATTCGTGGGCGGCGGGCTCGTGCGCGTCATCTCGGCCTTCATACTGCTTGTGGGTGCAATGATCCTGCTGCTCATGACAGAGTGGCGTCTCGCCCTGATCGCGCTCGCAGTGATCCCGACGACCCTGATCGTCCTGCTTGTGTTCGTACGGAGACTCGGACCCATGTTCCGTCGGTTCCAGGCTTTGCTCGCCGCACTCAACTCAGTGCTCCAGGAGAACGTCGCAGGCGTGCGCGTCGTGAAGGCCTTTGCCCGTGAGTCCTACGAGGCGGAGCGATACCGCACGGCGAACACTGCGCTCCTCGACCAAGGCCTAGAGGTCAGGCGCACCGTTGCGAACGCCTTCCCCTTGCTCTTCAGCGTTGGCAGCATCGGCGGCGCTTTCGTGACTTGGGCCGGAGCGGTCCAGATCGTCAACGGAACACTCAGCGTAGGTGAGCTCGTCGCGTTCACGAGCTACCTGTTCCTGCTCCTTCAGCCCTTGTTCGTGATCGGCTTCGGAGCGCAGTCGATAGCGCGCGCAGGCGCATCAGCCGAGCGACTCTTTGAGATCCTCGACACCGACGAGGAGTTGCCCGAGGATCCCGAGGCGGTCACCCTGACCGCTCTACGAGGACGCGTGGAGTTCCAGCAGGCATCCCTCCGCTATCCGGGTGGCACACATCGCACACTGCTGGATGTCACCACCTCGGTCGAACCCGGCACGACCGTGGCGGTCGTGGGTGCTACCGGGTCGGGTAAGACTTCGCTGGTGAACCTGATCCCGCGCTTCTACGACGTGAACGAGGGCGCGGTGCTCGTGGACGGCCACGATGTGCGTCGGCTGACGCTCACCTCGCTTCGATCCTCGATAGGCGTCGTGATGCAAGACTCCATTCTATTCTCGGGCACTGTTGGCGAGAACATCGCCTACGGTCGGCCCGATGCCACCCCGGCTGATGTCGAGTCCGCGGCACGGGCGGCACAGGCTCACGAGTTCATCATGGCGCTGCCTTCGGCGTACGAGACCCGCGTGGGTGAGCGGGGCGTGCGACTCTCGGGCGGACAGCGTCAGCGCATCGCCATCGCGCGAGCCCTCCTGATCGATCCACGGATCCTGATCATGGACGACTCGACATCATCTGTGGACACGGAGACAGAGGCCGCCCTGCGCTCCAACCTCGACAAGCTCATGGCAGGTCGCACAACTTTCATCGTCGCCCAGCGACTCTCGACGGTGAAACGGGCGGATACGATCCTGCTGCTGCAGGATGGGCGACTCGTTGACTCCGGCTCCCACGGCGAGCTTCTGGCGCGCAGCTGTCTGTACGCGGAGATCGCATCAAGCCAGCTCACGGGTGCCGAGAAGATCGTCGTTCCCGACACCTGCTCGCTATCCCATCCACCGTCCGACGGCTCTCCTGCCCTAGATGGTGATGCGTGATGGCTCACGGTGTCTCACTACGATCGCTCGCCAAGGACGATCGTCCTGCGGCGACACTCTCGGCCTTGAAACGGCTGCTGGGATATCTCGTGCCCTTCAAGCGTGAGCTCGCGATCGCGATGCTCTGGCTCCTGGTGTCCTCTGCCGCCAACGCCGCATCTCCCGCGCTCACTGGCACGATCATCGACCGGGCGGTCGCTGCCGCTTCCGAAGGAGGGAGCGCTGATGTCCTGACCCTTCCCGTGGCACTCGTTCTCACGGCTGCGATCGTTGGCTGGTGGGCGCAGCGAATGCAGATCCTGGTGCTCGGTACCATCGGACAGAAGGCGCTCTTCACCGTTCGAGAGCAGGTGTTCGCAAAGATCCAGGACCTGTCGGTCGCATTCTTCGACGACAACGAGTCTGGCGATCTCATGAGCCGACTCATCAACGACATCGAGACCTTGAACTCATTCCTGTCACAGGGTTTTCGCCGGGTTCTCAGCGCGACTCTGAGCATCGTTGCGACGCTGATCGGCATGATGCTCGTGGATACCCACCTGGCGCTCGCCACACTCGCAGTCGTGCCATTCATGCTTGGGACGACAACTCTGTTCGGGCTCATCGCCCGTCGAGCGTTCCGCGCCCGCCAGGAGGCCATCGGTGACGTCTCTTCCGCGCTGGCCGAGGAACTCGCCGGCATCAAGGTGGCTCAAGCGTTCAATCGCGTGGAGACGAACCGGCAGGTGTTCTCGGACCGCAACGCCGCCAACCGTGACGCGAACATCACAGCATCCGCGGTCTCCTCGGCGTTCTCGCCCGCACTCGCACTCATATCCGCGACCGCGACCGCACTCGTGGCCGCCTACGGTGGTTGGCTAGCCGCCACCGATGTGGTGACCATCGGCGTGGTGGTGGCATTCTTCGCCTATGCGCGCTCTTTCTTCAACGCGGTCACGCAGCTCTCGAGCCTGTACGCGGAGACGCAGTCCGCCCTCGCGGGCGGCGAGAGGGTCTTCGCACTTCTGGACACAGCGCCGCTGGTACAGGACTTGCCGAACGCTCACGTGTTGGGGCGGGCGAAGGGCGACGTGTCGTTGAGAGGTGTCACCTTCCGCTATGGGACAGGGAACACCGTGCTCAAGGACATCAACCTCGATGTCGCCGCCGGCCAGAGCGTGGCAGTCGTGGGACCGACAGGCGCGGGCAAGACCACGCTCATCAACCTGGTGGCCCGGTTCTACGATCCCGTGGAAGGAAGCGTCGAGGTCGACGGACACGATCTTCGCAACATCACCATGGCTTCGCTGCGGCGCAACATGGGCATCGTGCTCCAAGAGCCGTTCCTGTTCACCGGCACCATCCGGGAGAACATCGCCTACGGATCGCCCGATGCATCTGACGTCGATGTCGTGACAGCGGCGAGCAACGCCCAGGCGCTGGAGTTCATCGAACTCCTGTCAGAAGGCTTGGACACGGTCGTCGGGGAGCGAGGTGCGACCCTGTCCACCGGACAGCGACAGCTCATCGCATTCGCTCGAGCCTTACTGGCTGATCCGGCGATTCTGATCCTTGATGAGGCGACCTCCTCGGTGGATACACGAACCGAGTTGCTCATCCAAGAGGCCCTTGGTCGCATCCTGAAAGGCAGGACCGCGCTCATCATCGCGCATCGCCTGTCCACGGTCCGCGACGCTGATAGGATCGTGGTCGTCGAAGACGGTCACATCGTGGAGGACGGCACCTACGACGCGCTCATGGCCGCAGGCGGACGCTTCGCCGACCTCCATGCCGCGCAGTTCTCAGACTGACGGTCGACCAGCTCTCGTCTTCCCGAGCCCTCATGCATCAATCCAAACCTTAGAGTTTTCATATGGGGTCTTACCTGCGCTTATTACCAAAACTCTCACCTACTGATTGATACTTGTATCTCATATATGCTTTGTCCTATACTTGTTTTGTCATATATGGCAATCAGGAGCCCTCATGTCGCTCGAACACGCCATACTTGGATTCCTCAGCACAGGGTCGTACACCGGGTACGATCTCAAGACGCGTCACTTCGATACGGAGATCCCCCACCTCTGGACGGCGGACCAGGCACAGGTCTATCGCACGCTCGACCGCCTTGAAACCAGTCGTCTCGTCACCTCCAAGATCCACGCTCAACGAGGGCGTCCCGATCGCAAGGAATACTCCATCACCCGGGCCGGCCGTGACTCGCTGATCGAGTGGGCGGGCGCTCCGCACGACATCCCCGCTCGTCGCAATGCGTTCCTCCTACAGCTTTTGTTCGCCTCGGACCTGCCGAACGACGACCTCCTGAACCTCATCTGCACCACACGGGCCGCACGGCAACAGCGCCTCGAGGCACTTCGCTCACGTTCTGCCGCATGGGCACGCAGCGCAGGCGCATCGCCCACCAAATCACAGGTTCTGGAACGGATGACCATCGATGGTGCGCTTGCCGAGGAACGCGCGGCCATCGACTGGCTCGACGACTGCATAGACCTCGTGCGCGACGGGCTCCCCGGCTCGGAACCTGTTTCATCGGGCACTCAAGCGCAGCGCCAGTTGTTCGGTCTTCCACAGCCCCATGGAGGGAGTTCGTGATGAGAATCGTAGCTATCGACGCGACCAGGAAGGCCGGCGTGGTGAGTCATTCCGTGGACACCGCGGCTATCGCAGCTGAAGCATGCGGCGCCACCGTCGAACGTGTTCGGCTCTACGACCTCGAGGTCAGATACTGCACTGGCTGCCTGCTCTGCGGTCCCACCGGCATCTGCCAGATCCAGGACGACCTCCCCGACCTGGTCGGCAGAATAGACCGCGCAGACGCGGTCATCTTCGGCACCACCGGGTACTTCAGAAAAGCCGACGACGCCACCAGGGCCGTGCTGGACCGGCTCTCAGGTTATTTTGCCGGGAACGGACAGATGCGTCTTCCGGGCATGAGCACCAAGGACATCCCCCAAGCCGGAAGCGCTCGAGCGGTCAAGCGTGCCGTGATCATCACGGCATGTGCAGCACCTGAGCCGCTGGCCACCTTCTTCGGCTACACGACCGGACCGGTGCGCGAGCTCCGTCAGGCTCTTGGCTCTGGTGGAATCCGCACGATAGGCTCCCTTTCGATCTCCGACACATGGCGACATCCCGAAATGCAGTCGTGGGAGCACGAGCGTGCGGAATCACTGGGAAGGATCCTGGCGGGAAAGATCTGACCTTCGTACAACAAGAACAGCTCGCCAACGTGGCAACAGCTGCAGCGGAGACCGCCTAGTTCGAGTCGAGCAGGAGATCCATCACTCCGCGTCCGGGGTCGACGAACACGCCGGTACCACCGGCCGACGACTCATCGTATCCATCCGCGCCGTTGCCGATCACCCCGGGACCGTACAGCACGAAAGGAACCGCCTCACCCACGTGCGTCTTGAGCGCAATGGGGGTCGGATGATCCGGCATCGCCAGGATGCGCAGCTCCCCGTTGAATGACAGAGCGCGCGCGACCACCTCGCGGTCGATGGACTCGATCGCAGCAAGCTTCTCGGCCACGTCGCCCGAGTGCCCCGCCTCATCCGGTGACTCCACATGGATGACCACGAGATCATGGTCCGCCAGCGCGGCCAACCCACCCTCGGCCTGCGCGGCGTAGTCGTTGTCGGGACCGTCACTGACTCCCGGAATGTCCAGGCGATCGATCCCAGCGAGAACAGCAAGTCCGTTGAGAAGATCCACTCCGGACGTCAGAGCAGGACGCACTCCTCGGCTATCGATGAAACCGGCCATGCCTTTGGGTGCCACGCCGGGCCAGAACGGCCACACATCCGTCACTGGCGGGAACCCCTCCGCGACTCGACAGGCGTTGATGCCGCTGTTGGCCAGTATCGGCCGTGCTCGAGTCATATAGTCGATCAGCAGAGCGGCGCCGGCGCCACGTGGAAGATAGTCTTGGAACGACTTGTCCGAGATGTCGTGGGGCGGTGTGTAGGAGGTATCGCCCATGAGTTCCGGATGACCCTTGACGACAAGAATGTGTCGATACGCAACACCGGGATAGAGCCGGAACACGTCATCGTCAAGCGAGGCTGCGAGATCGGCGACTATGCCGTGAGCCTCCTGAGTAGATATGTGACCGCCCGCGTAGCTCGCCATGATGTCATTCTGCAGCGTCACGAGATTCAGACGCAGTGCGACCTCATCCGGCGCAAGTTCGATACCGATACTCGCCGCCTCGATCGCGCCTCGGCCGATTCTATCCGCCACGGGGTCGTAGCCCAGAATCGACGTGCAAGCGGCTGCAGAGGAGGGTTCCTCGCCTTCTGGAACGGTCTGAGCGAGGCCGGACATGCCTTCACGCGCCATCGCGTCGAGATTCGGCGTGGATGCAGCTTGGAGCGTGGTTCGCCCACCAAGCTCAGGCAACGGCCAACCGGCCGCGCCATCGAGAATGATCACGCAGTACTTCACAAGTCCTCCGCCCCACTCACCGTCAGTACGTACAGATTACATGATGACGTTGTGAATGGGGCGAACAGCGCAAGCATTAGCGTTCCTAGACTGCGATCTTCTCATGGCGTTTGGCTCGATACACGCGTAGCGATCCTTCGTGAAGCAATCGCATTCCCTTGAGGTCCGAGAACATGGTGGGGTGCATGAGCCGAGGATCGACTGGCAGGTCGGCCGATCCCGAATCACGCAGCAACTCGCCGACGAACCGTGAGCAGTAGTAGTGCTTGTCGCGAGCCAGATTGAAGCGCGGGCTGACTACTCGGAGCAAGAGTCCCACGATATCGAAGCGATACTCGTCGCGATCACGCTCAAAACCCTCCAGCGTCCCCAGAAGCGAGCGGTACTGCTCGTCGGTGACCTGCATGCTATAGACACGCGAGCGCACGTCCTTGATGCGGAACACGCCCTTGTCGAGGTCTTCGCGAATGAAGCCGGCGTTGAAGGCGTTGTATGTACCTTTGCGCCCGAACGAGTACATGCGTTCGAGGTTCTCATCGAGCGCCAGGCTAACGTGACAGTAGCCCCCCGCAGGGTAGCGCATCTTGATGAGCCAGCTCATGAGCGTGCCGGAAAAGGTGAGCACGATGAAGACATGTCGCATTGATGCCTGCTTTGTGAGTCAGAAATGCCAACCGATGAAGAATGCCAGATTGCAGCCCATTCCACAACTCGCCGTTGAGCCGGAACACGTTCGTGCGACCGTGCGCAACCCGTGACATTCGATCGGCTCAACCCGGTGACAATGGGCACATCAGTCGGGCGCGTGTCAGCTGGCTCAGGTACAATGCCCGCATGAAGAATGCGACGCTCTACCTAGATACGCGCGACCCAGAGTGCTCGCGCCCAGCGTTCTCTGAGACGATCGTCAAGGGCATCGCCCCCAGCGGTGGGCTCTTTGTGCCGGAGGCTCTGCCAGAACTCACGCTCCCTGAGATCCTGGTCTTCGCAGACATGCCCTACTGGCGGCGTGCGGCATCGGTCTTCACACGTTTCGGCGTGGACATGAGCAGCGACCGCATCGATGCGCTCATGAAACGGGCATACGGAGCACAATGGGACGATGAGCGAATCGCGCCGGTGATCGAGGTCACAGCCGACATGCACGTTCTAGAGCTGTGGCATGGTCCCACAAGTGCGTTCAAGGACATGGCCCTCCAGTGCATGCCGCTCTTATTCTCTGAGTCTGTCGATCAACTACGCGCACGCGGCAGCGCCGACGAGGACTACCTCATCCTAGTGGCAACGTCGGGCGACACAGGCAAGGCCGCTCTTGAAGGCTTCGCAGATCGCGACCACACGAACATCATCGTGTTCTATCCCGCCGACGGCGTTTCCGACATACAGCGCAAGCAGATGGTCACCCAACACGGGGACAACGTCGGCGTATTCAGCGTTCGAGGCAACTTCGACGACTGTCAGTCGGCGGTCAAGGCGGCCTTCGCCGACAAGGAGTTCAACGCTGAACTCGAATCGCGCCACAACCTGCGTCTCTCATCGGCGAACTCGATCAACTGGGGCAGACTGATGCCCCAGATCGTCTACTACATAAGTGCCTATGCCGACATGGTCGCCAGTGGCGGCGTGAAGGCCGGTGAGCCCATGGACGTCTGCGTTCCCACAGGCAACTTCGGCAATATTCTCGGCGCGTACTATGCCAAGCTGATCGGTGTCCCGATCGGGCGCCTGATGTGCGCCTCGAACGAGAACAACGTACTGACGGACTTCATCGCCACAGGTGTTTATGACATCTCGGATCGCGACTTCGTGAACACACCGAGCCCCAGTATGGATATCTTGATCTCAAGCAATCTCGAACGCCTGCTTCATCACTTGGCAGGACCCGAGAAGGTGCGGGACTGGATGAAAGAACTCGCATCCAAGAAGCGGTTCCAGGTCGACCGAGACACATTCTACGCCATGCGTGAATCGTTCAGCGGCGACTTCGTGACCAACGACGAGTCGCTGCAAGTCATCAAGCGCGTGCACGAGGAATCCGGTTACCTCATGGACCCTCACACTGCTGTCGCATGGGAAGTCGCCGAGCGCCTCCGTGGCGAGGATCCCGTTCTAGTGGTCTCAACCGCCCACTGGGCCAAGTTCGGCACCGACGTCCACCGGGCACTCTCCGGACTGACCTACAGCGACAACCTGCCAGCGAGCGTCACCTCACTCTCCGGAGTTGAGCTTCTGGGTCAGGTACAGGAACTTGCCGGAGGATGTGCCTGCGTCCCCAAGGCGCTCGCGGAGCTCGACTCGGCCACCGAGCGCTTCGCCGATGTGGTCGACGCGGGTCGCGAGGGTATCGAGGGCGCGGTCAGAGGTTGGTTGGGCTGACCTTAGCCGCTTCGCAGAACCGCCTCTTCCCACATGCGGTCGCTTGCGCCAGACTATGCACCCATGGAAGACGCCCCTGAACAGATCCAGCGCATGCTCGAGTCGCTCTATCGACACACATCTGTCGTAGTGCGACTCGACGTCATTCTCAGAGCCGAGGAAATGGACCTGCCCCAGGAAGCGCTGCACATCGTGGCACTGCTGCCTCCGGGAAGGTACACACGCTCGAGACTATGCGACCAGATGAACTCTGCGATCGTTGCGCAGGGCCTCAATCGACTGCTGGGTACGCACGACTAGATGTCCCCGGGGTCACCGGGACGCGCGCGAGGCCGCATGCATCGAATCGCGCAGCCGAAGGGCGAGCTCAGGTTCGTCGGTCACGATGGCGTGTACCCGAGTGTCGGCCATGAAACGAACCAGTTCCGCCTCGTCGTTCACGGTCCACACGCACACGGGAACACCGGCTCGAGCCATACGCCCGAGATACCCGAGGCGCAGCAAGCGAGAGTGCGGCACAATGCAGTTCGCCCAGCACGCTCGCACCCGACGAATCGGAAAGACCTCGCGCAGCCGATCGGCGAACGATAGGTTCCGGACGCCAACGATCAACCCGGTTCGAGCATCTGGGAAACTGGCCCTGACCGCGCACACGGAACGATCGTCGAACGATGTGATGGTGAACTCATGAGGGGCGCGGAACTCAAGGACTCTCTGTACGACTTCGCGCTCGTACCCAGCCTCTTTGAGCTCGATATCGAGTCCGACTCTTCTGGAGATGACGCGCAGGACATCATCCAGTGTCGGGACTCCACGTCCGGGACGATCGAGTGCCCGAACCTCCTTGGTGGTCATCTCTGCTATCAAGCGTCCTTGTACTCTGGCGTCATGGTGGATCACGAATTCACCGTCGGCTGTTCTCCGAACGTCGAACTCGATCATGTCGACACCCAGTTCCTGAGCACGCACAAAAGAGGCCAGGGTGTTCTGATCATCACCCTTGGCGGCTCCGCGATGCGCGATGATCAGGGGTGTCATTCCTTCGCCCGCATTTGAACCCACGTCAGTTCCCGGCAAGAATGCGCGACGTACCGTCATCTGTTTCCCTTTGATCGACGGCATCGAAACGGATGCCCATGGGCTCAAGACGATCTCGCAAGCAACGCATGAAGACGCCCGGAACGTCCGCTCTCTCGCACTTGGACAGTATTCGGACCCTGGCCTCGTCGTCGAACACTCCTCCCCAGTCTCCAGAACAGACCTTGCTCACTCCGCAATATGCGGGATGGTCGTACTGCTCCATTACCTGAGCCCATCGCTTCATGCCCATATGGGTCATCTCCAAACAGGGCAGTTGAATGACGCCGAATCCGGCCGCTGAGAGACCCTCGATAACCGGGTGAACGCCCTGATACTCAGCCAAACCCTCGACTTTGGCGTTGACGTTCAGCAGACAGTGCGACACGAGCGCGATACGGCGAGACCTCTTCATGGTCATGCCTCCTGCGCCTGAGCGCGCGCGCAACCCTTGAGTGAATACGCCGCGCCTATGGCGCCCATTGCGGCCACCGGAATGGGGATCGCCCATCCTGTGATCACGCTGAGTCCGTGCGGCAGCATCTGAGTCATGCTCAGAATGATGGCGGGAGTCGCTACGACGGCGATGATCGTGATCACCGCCGTTGCGGCGCACATCGGACAATCTCTTTGGCGCCGCGCAACAACGATGAACAACAGTGCCGCTATGAACGACATCACCGCCACACCCACAAGCGCCCGTCCCTGACCAACGGACACCATCCACAAGGCGAGCATCAAGGCGGGAATCGCCCCGAGGAAACTGCCTCGCATGAGCCGGCGGGCATTCCTAACGCTTATCGGCCCCCACTGAACCCGCCACATGAGCAGCGCTGAGAACACCGGTAACACACTACCTCCAAGTGCATAGGCGACCCCGAGTGCCGGGCTGTCGGCCAGGCTCTGCGCATAGAATACGGGAGCTCCCAGCGCGACCACGAAGGTCGACAGCAACAACGTTCGGGCACCAAAGGAGAGAGCCTCTGCGTCCAATGGCCCCGTCCTATCGACTCCCTTTGGCGTTTCCGTTCGAACGAGCATGAAAATGTCCCGGCAAGACGCGATCCAAATAGGATCGCAGCAGGGCCCCCTCGCTATGAGGATTCGACGTGAAGGGGCCACGACCTTGTCGAAGACCGGCACCGGACGGGCTGACGGCGCGATGGACTGACAGACCTGCGCTAGAGAGTCGCCATCTGAACATTGGAGAACGTGCGTCTGTAGTACGACATGTAATCCGCCTTGGACTCCAAAGAGGCCACCACTGCATGCGCGAAGTTGACCTTCTCGAACTTCTGCGCGCTGCCAAGACCGCCAGGTGAGAAGACGTTGATCTCCATGAGCTTGTCACCGACGATGTCGAGACCGACGAGGAACATACCGTCGGCCACCAGCTTGGGCCTGACCATCTCAGCAAGCCTGAGGTGAGATTCGGATATCTCGGCTTGGGCAATGCTGCCGCCTGCATGAACGTTGCTGCGAATGTCCTCGCCGGTGCGCATCCTGCGGAAAGCCGCGTAGCGACCTTTGTGCTTGAGCGCTTGCCCGTTCATGACGAACAGACGCGTGTCGCCCTCCTCGGCAGCCTCCAGATACTCCTGACAGATCACATAGCCATCACGAAGAAGGGATTCGATCATCTGGTTGATGTTGGACCCGCGTCCGCTCTCCACCATGAACACGCCCGTTCCACCGGATCCCTGGAGGGGCTTCACTATCGCGCGCCCTCCCTGATCCTTCACGAAATCCTTGATCTCGTTGCGATCCCGAGTGATGACCGTGCGCGGGCGTACCTCCTCGGGAAACAGCTGGAAATACATCTTGTTCATGGCTTTGGACAGCCCATTTGGATCGTTGAGGACGATTGCACCGTTGCGCATGGCGATTCGGCCGAAGTCGATGCCGCTGGCTTGCGCCCACTCCCGCTTGCCCACCTCGTCGGCCGGATTGGAGCGAAGCATCAGAACATCGAGATCGTCCACAGTGATGCGCTCGTGGCGGGCCTTGGGGCCCCGCAGATCCGCGAGGAATGCGGTGCCCGTCTTGTACTTGTCGCGATGAACGTGCCTCGCACGCGCCCTGATCTTCTCGTCGGGGTCGTAGGCGAAGTCCCCGGCCGATATGAGCCAAGCCTCATGCCCACGGTTGACCGCCGCCATAGCCATACGGATCGTAGAGTAACCGGCTTCTTCGTTATCCAGATCATTGACCATGAACCCTATCTTCATCCGCGTTCTACCCCTTCACCAGTTCATAGATGGATGCACCCTCTGCACTCAGCCGCATAAGTCTGCCCTTCGCTTCATCGCGCTGCAAGTAGTTTGGCAGGAAGCGTATGGGCTTGAGCACCTGCCTGAGCACCAACTCGTCGATGAACGGCACGTGCGACGCAGCATACTTGCCCAGGAACAGCCTATCAAAGTCACACCCTGACGCCACGTGGTCGAGAATACCCAGTAGTCCTCGCAGGTAGATCGCGTCCTTCACCATGCCGCCGCCACGATGTGCTCGGGCAGCGATCGTGAACGATGCGTGTTGCGAGAATCCGTAGCCCGCGAGGAGCCTGTACGTGTCCACGAACTCGGCACCGTCGATGAGTGCATGCGCCGCAACTACTCGTGCGGACAACACTCTGAGGCGCTCGGCGTCCAGGCCCCCCACCAGGTACTCCCCTAGAACAGAGAGCCCCTCCTGCATCTCATCATACCCGGGCAGGCCCGTGCGCAAGAGTCGCAGCGGTTGTATGAGACCGTTGTAGTAGGTGACCAGGTGCGTGCCGACCTCGTGTTGGATCAAAGCGTCCACCCGCTCGGCGGGAACGGTGAGTCCGGCACCGATCAGGAGTTTGCCGTCGCTCACCATGAGACCCGAGTATATGTCGTCTCGAATCTCGGGCTCGGGTGCGAACTCACCCACTGCGGCGTATAGGGATATCTCCTCGGCAGCACGACGAGCGAACTCGGCCGCACCGACCGAGGCGCCCTGATGTCGCGTCCTGCGAGGAAGCGTGTCCAACAGTTCTGTGGCAACCGTGAGAACTCGATCGCTCACGCCGCCATAGATCTGCAGACCTCCCAGGAGGAACCCCGGTCTGCCGATGTCGCCGAGCAGCGAGAGCCTTCTGTCGGTCTCGATCTGCTTCTCGCGAAAGACGTACATGAGCGCGGGGTCCTCGACGCGTTCCGTGTGGATCGACCAGAGGTCATGCTTGACCCGACCCGGGTCGAAGGGCAGCGGCCGATATCGGAAGCGCGGATTGCGCTCCATGCCGTGGCGGTGGAACTCACGCCCCGCGTCGGCCAGGTTGGCTGGAGTGACCTGCAGAAGCAGGTCGAAGCGCTCGTCTATCGCTGCAAGCGCGGCATCCACGTCAGTCACTGCTCGGACCGTGGCGCGTCGCCCAAGAACGTGATACGACTCCGGCCTGGACGTCGTGTGCGTCAGCGAGAAGCGGTACGCTGCACGATCGAGGGCCACTCCCATCTTGCGGGCGACCGAACGTAGAACTCCCGGGAACAACGTGCCCGTCGCCGCGTCCCGGTAGACGGGCTTGACTGCGAGGCCCAGTAGCGACGTGCTCATGGACTCCAGCTCGCGCGCCGTGAAGAGTTGCCGCATGCCGGGTGGTGAGAGTCGAACGCCCGCTTCCTCATTGACGTCCGGCTGCGATCGCAGGATGCGCGAGAGCCTCAACGCATTGACGAGCTCGCCGACCGTATCCTCCAAGTCGTCGTTCTTGCGATGGCACACTGAGAACTCAGCCCGTTGAACAGGGACTCCCTCATCGGCGGTCTCCACGTGAGTCGCCCACACCTCGATCAGTAGAAAAGAGCCGAAGGCCTCAGTCATCACCGAGGCGACCGTCCGAACTATCGAGCGTATCTCCTCACGGCGCTTGGGATCCCCGCTGGCGCGCAGGTATGAGGCTTCGGCTACCACCAGGCGCTCGGTCCCGGGATCCTTGGCCCCATGAGGCGAACGGTAGACCACAAGGAATGGGAGCGGGCGATCCACATGGAGCAGACCCCAACCGGGGAGCGCCCGTCGCACCGTCTGTCCATTGCGAAGACGAGAATCGATCTCATCGATCAACCGCTGAGTGAGGCGCTTTGGGCGGCTCATACCGACGGCTCCGCCACGACTCGACCAAGTGATTCCTCGAGCATTGGGATCATCTCGAGCAGCGCAAGAGATGTCTTCTGGACCCGGTCCATGTCAGGAACACCGGTCCATTCGTCCATGAAAGTCTTTTTGAACTCCACGGCGAGTACGCAGCCGTTCCGAGGAAACTCCCTGTGCGCCCAGCCTGCGAACGCCCCGCCTTTGAACTTCACGTTCTCGCGGGCGTCATACCCGGCCGACCCCATGTGCTCCAGGAAGACGTCGATGACCGGTTTCCACATCTGTCGATCCAGAGTCCCTGTGCCCAGATTGACCTCCGGGTTGTCGCGCACGGATGCAGCCTCTGCCGATGGGCCTGTCCGCCGATGGTTGTAGCTGTGCACGTCAAGCACGATGAACCCACCGTAGCGGGACAACGTACGTCTCAACAGATCGCGCATGGCCGTGTAGAAGGCGTCGTACTCGGCAAGCGAGAGATAGATAGTCTCCGCTGTCGGCGCACCCGACTGCCAGACCTCCAGCCCCCAGGCATCGGCCGGGGTCAAGTAGACGCAGCTCTCTCTGGGCCGATTCAAGTCGACTTCGAATCGAGAGCGTGAGACCACCACCTGTGTGGCACCGATGTCGGACAGGCGATCGGTGTAAGGGTCCTCTTCATGCAGCCGGTCGGCCTCCGAGAGGCGAATGTCCCTGAGCACGTCCGGTCGCAACTCGTGACCCGCATGGATAGCTGTGGTGATGATGGGGCCATCTGACTCGATCACCCGGAAAGCGGTCATGGTGGACCTTTCCCACAAGGACAGATTCACTGTCGGTCACCCGATGAAGACAATCCACGAATAGAAACCCTGTACTGACTATTCCCGAGCAGGCAGAACTTACCTACGTGTCGTCGGCGATAGGCAGACTGTCCTTGGTCGTCCATCTCAGGAACATATAGCCGACGAACCCGGCCAACAGTGACGTGATCAGAATCGCGAACTTGGCTTCTACCTGCAGATGCGCGTCCACGAATGCGAGATTGGAGACGAATATCGACATGGTGAAGCCGATCCCACCCAGAATACCCGCGCCGAACACGTGGCTCCAACGTACTCCTCGGGGCAGATCCGCCACACCAAGACGAACAGCGAGCCAGGAGAAGACCGTGATGCCGAGCGGTTTACCAACGAACAGCCCCACCAGAACTCCGATCGTGATCGGCTGGGTGAGCAGCTCGAGGGGGTTGCCTTCGAGCATTACCCCGGCATTCGCAAGTGCGAACAGCGGCAGGATAATGAATGTGGTGAGCGGGTGCAGACCGTGCTCAAGTCGCTGCAGTGGAGCCGAGATGTGGCGTGCCGCCTCCTGGATCTCGGTAGCACAGATCTGCTGACGCGGATCGTCGAGCACATGGGAGCCCGGCGCGTCCTCGCCCTCCATCTCATCGAGCTTGCCTCGGGCCCAGCTCACGAATTTGATGGGTTCTGTACGGGAAGTTGCGGGAATCGTGAACGCCACGAGCACGCCTGCGATGGTCGCATGCACTCCCGAGTGCAGAAACGCGAACCAAATAACGGATGCGACGACGAAGTATGGAATCGGATTATCGATGCGAAGGAAATTGAAGAGCACGAGCAACAGCAAGAGAAGAAGGCCGATACCCAGCCATCCCCACAGAATCTCGGATGTGTAGAACAGCGCGATCACCAGCACGGCGCCGATGTCATCGGCGATGGCAAGCGCGGTAAGGAACACCTTGAGGCTCGTGGGAACACGGCTGCCCAGCAATGCGATGACACCCAGGGCGAACGCGATATCCGTCGCCATGGGGACGCCCCAGCCAGAGGCCCCTTCGCCTCTGAAGTTGAACACCGTGTACAGCAGCGCCGGCACGAGCATTCCGCCAACAGCCGCCAAAATGGGCAGAGAAGCCTTGCGCACCGATGAGAGCTCTCCGACCAGGAACTCCCGCTTGATCTCCAGGCCAACCACGAAGAATAACACCGCCATGAGCCCGTCGTCGATCCAGTGCAGAAG
>JAQIBK010000093.1 GCA_027859125.1 Actinomycetota bacterium
TCCCTTACACTCAGCACGCTCGCGTGCGAGCAATTGACATCGCAGGAAAGCTCTGTCCGTTAAGGTGCGGCTCCTATACGAACACAGGCCACTGCCCGGAAATGTCGAGAGACGCCAATGGGTATAACAGCCTCTCCCGGCTTAAGGGGGCGGCTAAGGTGGCTGGGCCAACGGGTCTTACGTCGTACAGTGCCAAAACCTCCGACTAGGGACTGGGCGCACATGGCCTGAGAGGCAACACGCCTCCGCAGGTCGTTCCGCGTGTGCGGAACATGCGACCCTTCGCCCCCTTGTCGGGCAGGGGTCATTTTTGTGGAGTCGGAACTGCCGTCGATAGATGAGGACCTCAGTGACACCATTAAGTCCGTAGGTCCCAGCTCTCTCATTCGTGAGTAGGGCCGGGGCCCGATACACGACCCGCATGCGCCACGGCCAAGCCGTGGAGTGGCCCAAGTGGGAGGGAGCACGCATGATCTATCTGACCAGCATGCTGGGCACGCCGGTCGTCGATGCCTCGGGCACGGAGATCGGCACTATCAGCGACATAGCCATCGCCACCGGCGAGGTATTCCCGCGCGTCACATCGCTTGCGTTCCAGGGGCCGGACAAGACACCGTTCATGCTGTCCTGGCGCAAGTGGGTCGGATCGCTGGACGATGACGCCGTCACCCTGAACGCCGATCAACCCAAGATCCGCTTCTCGTATCTCCAGCCCGATGAGGTGCTCCTGGCTCGAGACCTCCTGAACAAGCAGATCGTGGACACACACGGCAAGAAGGTCGTGCGAGTCAACGACCTCAAACTCTCAGAGGCACAGAACGAGCTGCGCCTGCTGGGCGCCGAGGTGGGCCTTCGCGGCATTCTGCGCGGAATCCACCCCCAGTTCGAGCGGACATTGGTCGCAGGTGCCCGCCTCGTCGGACGTGACATCCACGAGACGATCATCGCGTGGAACTACATGGACCTGCTGGACCGCGACCTCTCCCACGTGCAGCTCTCTGTGACCCACAGACGCCTCCACGAACTTCACCCCGCAGACGTAGCCGACATTCTCGAGGTGCTGTCCGCTTCGCAACGCGCCAAAGTCTTCGCGCATCTCGCCAACGATCAGGCGGCCGAGGCGATCTCCGAGCTCGAGGACGATCTGCAGGCCGATGTCATCGACGACCTCACCGACCAGCGCGCATCGAACATCCTGGAGATAATGGATCCGGACGACGCCGCCGACATCATCGGCGATCTGCCCTACGACAAAGCCGAAGCTCTCCTGCACCTCATGGGGGTCAACGAGTCCAAGGCCGTCAGGAGCCTGCTGGGCTACAAGGAGAAGACCGCTGGCGGCATCATGACACCTGAGGTCACCACCGTGACCGAGGACATGACCGTCCAGCAAGTCGTCGACCTGCTGCGCAGCGACTCCGCGGAGCATGAAGCCGTTTACTACATCTACGTGGTCGATGACTCACGTAGGCTCGTGGGAGTGATCTCTCTGCGTGACTTGATCGTCTCTTCACCGGAGACCCCTATCGCCGAGTTCACGGACCACGAGGTCTTCAAAGTGGGCGTCGACGACGACCAGGAGGACGTCGCTGAGATGATGAGCAAGTACGACCTGCTCGCTCTACCGGTCGTTGATGAGAACGACGCACTCGTTGGCATCGTGACCGTCGACGACGCCCTCGAGGTCATGGAAGAGGAGTCCGCCGAGGACCTCGCGCTGGCCACCGGCTCCATGAATCGATGGACGAGCTCCGGCCCTTGGAGCTGGCTCGGGCAGAAATCCGGCTGGCTGGTCGTATGGGCGGTTCCTGGCGTGGGCGCCGCACTTCTACTCAGTGCCTTCTCCGACAGCCTCACAGGCTTCGTGTCCGTCGTGCTGTTCCTGCCACTGGTGATCCGTATGTCCGAAGACATCTCCAGCCACTCAATGGCCGTCATGATCGACGCAGGCAGTGCCGATGAGCGCCCGCCATTCCTACGCCAACTCATGATCGATATGATCGCAGGCGTGCTTCTGGGTGCAGTCAGTGGGCTGATCGCACTCGGCGTGCTCGAGTTCATAGACCGTCCGCTGGAGTCAGCTATCGCAGTCGCTATCGCAGTCGGAACGACAGTCGTTCTCATGGCCGGGATAGGTGCGGTTCTGCCTTATCTCGCGCTCAAGCGAGATGGATCGGGTTGGCGTGCTCCAAGCGTTCTGATCTCCACCGGCGTGGCCGTCGCAGGTCTCGCCGCATACCTGGCAGTCGCGACCTGGCTCTCGGACGTCGTGCGCTTCTAGCGCACCTCGCCCACGGAGACCTCCGACATGACCCCCGATCGGGACACCAAGCGACGCAATCGGCTGCTGATACTCCTCGCTATCATCGGCCCGGGCATGCTCACCTCCATGGCGGGCAACGACGCCGGCGGCATCTCCACTCTGTCCGTCGCAGGCGCGGACTTCGGCTACTCGACGCTCTGGCTCATCCCGATCATGACCGTGCTTCTCGCTTTGGTGCAGGAGACCGTCAGCCGGATGGGAGCTGTGACCGGCAAAGGGTTCGCTGCGCTCATCCGCGAGCGATTCGGCCTGCGCCCATCATTGCTGGCCATGGTGTTGCTGCTCTTCTCGAACATGGCCACCTCGGTCTCAGAGTTCGCCGGCATCGCCGCGGCCACTGACATCATGGGCGTGTCCCGTTTCGTGACAGTCCCTGTTGCGGCGCTCGTTGTATGGCTGCTCGTGGTGCGAGGCTCTTATCGGAACGTGGAGAAGATTCTGCTGGCACTGTCAGCGGTCTTCATCGCATACATCGCCGCCATGTTCCTGGCCAAGCCGGACTGGGGTGAGGTCTCCATGGCCACGGTGATCCCGACCTTCATACCAACCCGCAGCTTCATAGTGCTCGTCATCGCCATGATCGGAACGACGATCGCCCCGTGGATGCAGTTCTTTCAGCAGGCCAACGTCGTGGACAAGGGCATGTCCGAGAAGGACATCTCCGTCCTGCGCATCGATGTCATCGCCGGGACTGTGGCCGCTGGAGCCATAGCTTGGGCCATAGTCGTGACCACGGGCACCGTACTCCACCCCGCAGGCGTGACTATTGAGAGTGCCGCGGGTGCCGCCTTGGCTCTGGAGCCGGTCGCCGGGCCCTACGCGACGACGCTCTTCGCGCTTGGACTGGGCTCCGCGTCCCTTTTGGCCGCGTGCGTGCTGCCCCTGACTGCCGCTTACGCCATCTGCGAAGCGTTCGGCTGGGAGCGCGGAATCGACCGCAGCTGGTCAGAGGCTCCCGCATTCAACGCGATCTACACTCTCGTGATCATCTTTGGTGCAGGCTTCATCCTGATCCCGGGGCTGAACCTGATCTCCATCATGGTATTCTCCCAGGCGGTCGGCGGCGTGCTCCTCCCGATCCTATTGGTCTACATGATCAAGATCGCAAATGACCGACGCATCATGGGTCGCCACGCCAATGGACCGGTCTACAATGCGTTCTCATGGGCGACTGTGATCGTGGTGGCATCCTTGACGGCCGCGCTCGTACTGATGACCCTCTTGGGATGGGGCTGACATGACACGACACTCCGATCCCGGCAGAAGCAAGGCTCGGATTCGACTGCAGGCCCGATCGGCCCGACAGTCCGTCCCCGACTTCGATCGAGCAACTCTATCCGCTGAGGCATGCTGGCGCCTGCTGGAACTGCCTCGCGTGTCCGGCGTGCGCACAGCACTCGTGTACGGCGCCACCCCCGAGGAGATCGATCCCACCGCCGCCATTCGCGAGCTTCGTGCGAGGGGCGTACGAATCGCCTACCCCCGAATCGATGGCCCCGGCACCCTCACACTTCACGAGGTACAGCACGAATCCGAGCTCGAGGTCGGGTTCCTGGGAGTACGCGAGCCCGCCCCGGATGCACCATTGGTCCCCCCGCACGAGATCGACCTCGTAATCGCTCCGGGGGTAGCGTTCGATGCTCACGGGCGTCGCCTGGGATACGGAGGCGGCTTCTACGACAGGCTCCTGTCCGGTATGCCGCACACATACACCATAGGCGTGTGCTTCGACGGTCAGATCGTGGATGAAGTACCGACCGAGCCGCACGACGCGATCATGGACGCTGTGGTGACCCCAACGACCGCACACGCCTGATCGCACGAACAGCCCTCACTGCTTCGCAAGGTCGTCAAGCGTCACGCACGTGTAGCCACCAGCCTGCAGACCATCAAGAATCGCCGGCAGCGCGGCTATCGTTGACGAACGATCCCCGCCACCGTCGTGAAGCAGGATCACAGAGCCCGGCTGCACAGCGTCCAGGACCTCGATCACCAACTGCTCGGCTTCCGGCTTTCGCCAGTCCTGAGGATCGACATCCCACATGGCAAGGTTCAGCCTGCAGACGCGTGTCTGCTCCCAGACAAGTGAGTTCACGCCCCCTCCGGGCGGACGGAACCAAGTCGGCTTCACGCCGGTCGCCCGCGCGATCACATCCTGTCCGTTCACCATCTCCGAACTGATCGTGCCCTTGTTCGCCCGGCGCAGCATCGTATGACTCAGTGAATGGTTGCCGACAAGGTGGCCCTCATCGGCCACTCTATGGGCGAGTTCACGATATCGATCGGCCAATCTGCCGACCATGAAGAAGTTGGCGACCGTATCGTGATCGGCCAGTATCTGCAGGATCTGTTCGGTCTGACCGGGCCACGGACCGTCATCGAAGGTGAGTGCGACGACCCGATCGCCGGGTGTCGGGACATATCGCCGCAACACCATTGGCGACGCCGGCATTACCAGAGTCGAGGTGACCTCCACACCGGATATCGCGCCCGACACTATGCGACGGACCCCCACCACCCCGGGATCTCCCAAGGACACCAGCGGACCGGCTCCCTCCAACATGACAACAGGAGGAACGGGGACCACGGTGGTCACCAGCGACTCCACGACATCAGGACCGTCGATGCTCTGAATCACATCGCCCTCTCGTAGGCGCATGTCCAGCTCGCAGGTTGCGCCATTGAGCAGGATCTCTCGAGGCTCGCCCTCGCCCGGCCTAACGGACGCTCCACCCATTGCGGAGACGATGTCGCCGTCGTGTGCGAACAGCATGTCAGCGTCGATCAGCATGGACAGCACCGATCCCGACGCGACACGCATTTCGGCCCCGTCGACCACAACGGTCACGTGATCGAATGCAGCTTGCGCCGGAACGGCTACCACGAGGGTCACCAAGAGGCCGACCAAGAACAGCGCGGGTCGTCCGGACCTATGTTCATCTGGTGTACGTGAGACGGTGCGTACCATGTGACTGCTACTGCGAGATCGGTGCCACCCGACCGCCACTGATCTCAATCAGCTGGGTACGGGTTAGCCGAACTGCCGATGATGGCGTGCCAGCCGCGGGATAAACGACATCGAAGCGCTCAAGAGAATCGTCGATCAGCACAGGCAGGTCCACGGGCAGGTCGAACGGAGAGACACCGCCGATCGCATACCCGGTCGCCGCGCGCACTTTGTCTGGATCGGCGAACTCGGCCTTGATGCCCCCGATCTCGCTCGCAATGACTTCCGTGTCTCCTCGGCGGTCTCCGGCTACGAGGGCGAGCGTTGGCTGGTCATCTACCACGAACACCAACGACTTCACTATCTGGCCCAACTCACAACCAACTGCGTCGGCGGCCATCTGGGCGGTCTTGGTGGACTGGTCGAAATGGACTATTCCCTCTTGGAGACTCAGCTCGGCAAGGAACCTCTCGACGCGCTCCTTGGAGCCCGTCTTGCTGGGGGGCGCTTCGTGAGAGGTCATGCGACTCCGTTCATTCTGGCGCCGAGAAAGTCGTGGGAACTCCGCGTGGCTGACGCAGCGGAATGCGAAGCGACTCGAGCACCGCCTCCAGGTTCTCCGCCCAAGGCAGTGTCGCACGCAGATCCAGTTGCATCAACGGAAATCGAGGGTGCGGTGAGTGCACCGTGAATCCCTGGCGTAGAAGGAACTCCATGCCAACGACGGGCATGGTGCGCATGTCAGAAGGAATGGCGGTGCAGTACGCAAGGATCTTGCGCTCGCCTCGGTAGGCAAGGTCTCTGAGCGCAGTTTGCATGAGCACGCGACCCAGGCCACGACGCCGCGCGTCGTCCCGGATATGCAGGCAGGAGATGAGTACCGCATCGTTGTCGGCTACTCCCGGAAAATGGCGCGCCTGCGGAAAGTAACGAACGGGGGCGTACTTGATGAATCCCAAGACCTGATCATCTTCTGCGGCGGCGCGTCCGCACTCTCCCCACTCGGTTGTGACCGTCTCGAACCAGTCTCTGATCAGTTCATCGTCGCAGGCGACACCGCAAACGGGTTCAAGAGGATTGGGAGACTCCCAGAAGACACACGACGCACATGGGCTCTGGAGCGCACCGAGTCTGTCCAGTGTGAGTGGTCTGAATCTGCGAGCCATGAAGCACCCCTGCGTGATCGGTCTGTTGCGGACTGTTGAACTGGCCGCACCCTACATTATACGCCGCATGGGACGAGGTTATCCTCTGTGCGACTACTTGTCTTCGTCGTCAACGGACATGGCGTCCAGCGCCTTCTTGCCGAACCTGCGAAGCGCGCCCATGGCCTTGCGGCCCGTCTTGGATTCATTGGCCACCCTGACCGCCACTCTGCCCACGACCGTCGCGGTCGTCGCGGCCTTTCTGGCGGCCTTCTCCGCGGCTGCTCCGGCTACGGCCGCGCCATGTCCCGCGGCTGCAGCAGCGCCACCTTCGAGCTCGATGTCACGGATTCGCTCGATCAGGACATTGTCGCCATCGAATCCCTGGATCCGATCCGCCGGGACCTGACGGGTTCCTGCAGCGGCATCCTCGGCAAGTCCTCGAGTCAACAGGATTCCTCGCAATGTGCCGTCGGAGCTCCTGAATTCCGCGTCGCCCACGAATCCGACATCCTCTCCGTCGATCTCGTGGACTGTCATGTTTCGCCAGATGACGGTCGTCTCCCAAGAGAAGCCCATCTCCTTCTCCGCCGAGGAACCCCATGCGGACACACTCTCCGCCACGGTGAGCGCTTGGTCGGTGATCTTGAGCGCCTGCAACCTGATGAACCGCGGACGACGGTCGACGAAGTAGAGAATGGGATCGGGCTGGATCTGAAATCCCACCACCCGGGGCTCTTGGGGGTGGAACAGGACGTGGTCGACCCGCCCGGGACTCTTGCCCTTGCGGTCGACGATCCGGCGTCCCTCAATGCTTCGAATAGTGGGCATGCGTTCCCTTCCGTACATGAAGGACCGGCCGTGACCCGCCGACCGGTCCCCCAACATTATCTTGTGCGCTTGCCTTAAGACTTGGGAGCTGACTCTCCGCCATCGGACGGAGTTGCCTGCTCGTTCACCAGATCGAGTGTGTCCTGGGCCTTCTCTCCAGCCTTGGCCACAACTTCCTTGGCATCCTTGCTCGTGTGGGCGACCTTGTCGCGCGCAACCTCGGTCGCATGACCCACCTGCTCCTTGAGACGATCGCGCGCCTCATCGATCTTGGAACGAAAATCCTCGGTCTTTTCCGAGGCGGTATCGCGACCGGTCTCGTACATGTCCGTGACCTTTGCGCGGCTGGTCTCATAGACTTCGCCGGCCTTTGCGCGACCGGTCTCATAGACTTCGCCGGCCTTATCGCGACCCGTGTCGTACAGGTCCTTGCCCTCATCCCAATACTCTGTTGCCTTGTCCGCGATCAGCTCACGGTTCTCCCTGCCAGAACGCGGCGAGAACAGAAGCCCGAGCACGGCGCCGACCACGCCGCCGAGGATGAAGGCACCGAGGACACCGCCGCCACGCCTACCGTAGTCATACATGAGCGAAACACCTCCGTCTTGAAGGACTGCTACCTATTCGTGCACCGACAACACTTAAACACCGGTATCTGAGTTTGTACCCGAATCCCCGCGAGCAAGCGCTGCCTGTGTCAATCTTTCTACCACATCTTGGAAGGATAGTCCCACAGCCTCCGCGGCCATGGGCAACAAGGATGTTTCCGTCATCCCGGGGGATGTGTTGCATTCCAAGATGTATGGCGTTCCATCCGCTCCGACTACCATGTCGACGCGACTCACATCACGACACCCGAGAAGCTCGTGAACCTCTTGTGCGAGCCCCTCGACCCGAGTGAGTACGGCCGTGTCCAAACGTGCTGGCACGAAGTAATCAGTCTCACCACGAGTGTACATCGCCTGGAAGTCGAAGAGGCCTGATTTGGCAACTATCTCGACCGGCGGCAGAACTTCGACACCGTCGGGCCCATCGAGCACCGAGACGGCCAGCTCGGGTCCTTCGATCCAATGCTCCACTATCGCAGCGTCGTCGTAGCCAAGCGCCGACAGAAGCGCCTCAGCGAGAGGAGCAGCCTCATCGATCCTGGTCAGACCAAGGGCCGAGCCCTGCTTCGATGGCTTGACCACCATCGGAAACCCGCCGACCGCGGACGGTATGAGATCGAGCGCTGTTGCTGCTCCGGCCTCTTTGAACGCGTCTGCCGTGAGCGTCACCCATGGCGGCGTGGGAATCCCATTCTCGACGAACAGACGCTTGGCGACAGCCTTGTCCCAAGCAAGTGCTGATGCCTTGACCCCGGGTCCGGTGTACGGAATGCCCAAGAACTCCAAGAGCTCCTGGATGGTGCCGTCCTCACCGTACTTGCCGTGAAGCGCTATGTAGCAGCAGTCGGGACGCTCGGCGCGCAGCGTTTCGACCAGCTCCGGCGTGATATCGAGGGCGAGCACCCGATATCCGAGAGACGTCAGCGCATTGACGACTCGCTCGCCGCTTGCAAGCGAGACTTCACGCTCGAGCGAGCGCCCGCCCATGAGAACAGCTATCTTCTCTCTGCTCATGCTGCCCCCTCTCCCCTGATACCGTTGGGAATCGCGCCGGCGGTGATGAACGCCCTGTAGAGCTCCAAGCGATCCTCAAGCACTTTGGCCAAGCGCGCGATACCCTCGCGAATGTCATCTGGAGAAGCGTAGCAGAAAGCAAGACGCATGCAGTTCCGCCCTCGCCCATCCGGAAAGAAACCGTCACCTGGAACGAATGTGACCCCGTGCTCCACCGCCTCGGCCAGCATGGCATTGGCATCCAGGAATTCGGGCAGCTCGACCCAGACGAAGAATCCACCCTCCGGACGCGTCCAGTGGGCCTCTGGCGGAAAGTGCTCGTCGAGAGCTTCGAGCATGACGTCACGCCTTTCAGCGTAGGTGCGGGTCAGCCCCTGAAGCACCTTGCGCCAGCGAGTCCCGGTGAAGTAGCGCTCAGCCGTGACTTGCGCGAAGGCGCTACCGCACAGATCCGCAGCCTGCTTCGCGAGCAGCACCTTGGCGAGAATGGGTCGCGGGGCGGTCATCCATCCCAGTCGCAGACCAGGCGCAAAGATCTTGGAGAACGTGCCCAGGTAGATGACTTCGTCGTCCAAGGCGCGAAGCGGCATCACGTGCCCACCTTCGAATCTGAGCCTCCCGTAGGGGTCGTCCTCGATCACCGGGATGTCGTACTCACGCGCCAGTTCAAGAAGTCGACGCCTGCGCTCCGGGCAGAGCGTCACGCCCCCCGGATTCTGAAAGTTGGGGATCGTATAGATGAACTTGGCGCCGCGAGGCCCAAGTTGCTGGAGCTCCTCGGCGAGTAGATCGACACGCATGCCATCCTCGTCCATAGGGATGCAGATGATCCGCGGCTGGTATGCCGAGAAGGCCTGCAGCGCTCCCACGTAGGTCGGGCCCTCTGTGATGATCACGTCGCCGGGATTCACGAACGTCTTGGCGAGCAGATCGAGGCCCTGCTGAGCACCCGCGGTCACGATGAGCTCATCGGCACCAAGTCGAACGCCTATCTCAGCCATCAGCTCAACGATTATCGCGCGCAGTTGAGGTCTACCGTCGCTGGATCCGTACTGGAGCGCAGCGGCTCCCTCATGCAGGATCGCATTGCGCGCGGCTTCCGCCACGGCCTCACTGGGCACCTGAC
>JAQIBK010000211.1 GCA_027859125.1 Actinomycetota bacterium
GTCGTCGGCTCGCTCGAGGACTTCCTTGGCGGAGGCTCCGCCGTTGAGACCATCGAGCAGCCCACCGAGTATCCCGAGGCCGAGTTCACGGAAGCTCCTGCAGAGACCGCAGCGGCACCGGTCGACGATGGCGACGGCTACGACGCCCCGTCCGACGCGCGCGAGATACTGATCATCTGCGTGATGATCCTGCTCATTGTCGTTCTCGGACTCTTTGACTTCGCATAGGGAGGAGGGACCATGGAACTCGCAGACATCGGAAAGTACTACGACTACATGAGGTATGCGGTGGTCGCGATCGTGGCTCTCTTCGCGGTCATCGTGGCGGTGAAGCGCTCCAAGAGCCGGACTGCTCGCAGCGATCTCATCCGCGGCATCATCGGCATCGCGGTCGTGGTGGGCATGGGAGCGGTGGCACCCGCGACCTCGTGGCCGCTCGTCGCGATCCTGCTCGTGGTGGGCGTCGCGCTGGGATTCGCGCTTGGGGGCATCCGGCCGTTGGCGGCCTGGATAGCGATGCCTATGTACGTATTCGCCGTGATCATGCTGCTCTGGGATCAGGGCGGGGCGTTCGCAGTCGGGCTCGCGGTTCTGGCGCTGGGCGCGGCCATTCCCATTGGACAGGGCGTTCGCGGCGGTCGCACGTCGACAGCGGAGCCAGCCGTTGCGCCAGAGACATCCTGATACCCCACGTCATGCATTACGAAGGGCCCGCGAATGTGCGGGTCCTTCTCGTCTTGACTAGCCGAGAAGGCCCCCAACCGTGGTATTCTGTTCCGGCCCCCATCGTCTAGTGGCCAAGGACGCCGGCCTCTCAGGTCGGATACGGAGATTCGAATTCTCCTGGGGGCACCAGATCGGGCGATTGGCGCAGCGGGAGCGCAGGTGCTTTACACGCACAAGGTCGGGGGTTCAAATCCCTCATCGCCCACCAGCAACTTCAGGTCTCGAGCCTTCGGGTTCGGGACCTTTGTTGTGTTGCGGGCGATGTGTTGAACAGTGGTTTTGGAAGAATGTGGGACACTGTGTATGATGTCAGAGGGGATCGCTGGCTGGGGATGTTTGGAAGCTCGCGGCGATCCTCGCTCGACTACTCGGGGCGCTGCAAACAGATGGGGGACTCATGGGACTGACAAGGACATCAGGGATCCGGACGACACGCACCAGGTACGCAGCTCAGCGCGCGTTCGTCGCAGCGGTTGTGTCGATTCTATTCATGACGATGTGCGCGCAGAATGCGTTCGCTGTTGCGACCACCGATTGGCCGGTCAGCGAACTTGATGCTGGGCCGACCTTTTCAGGGCATCTTGATGTGTCCGATCAACTGGTGGTGTGGGCGAAAGAGCCCGCTGCGAATGCTGAGATCTTCGTGTGGACCGAGGGCGATACAGCGCCCACGCGGCTCACGAATGACACGGTCTGGGACACCGACCCGCACGCGTCGGGCGATCGAGTTGTCTGGGTTGGCGGATCCGAAATACTCACGTGGGCTGTTGGCGATACGACGCCGACACAGGTCACGAATGGTGACACTAACTCCTCTCCGCAGATATCTGGAAATCGCATTGTGTGGGCTAGCAGCGGCGACATATTCACTTGGAGGGTCGGTGAGGTCTCTCCAACGCAAGTCACCAGCAATGGCAGCAACGGTACCCCGCAGGTGTCCGGTGATCGGATCGCTTGGACCAGGAGCGGCGAAGTCTATACCTGGGCTGTTGGCGACGTTCTGCCGACTCGGCTGACTAGCAATGATCTTGATGATTGCTCTGTACAGATCTCCGGAAGCCGGATCGTTTGGACAGGCGAGAGCTACTACACGAACGAAGTGGGTTGGGGCTATTCAGACATTTACACGTGGGCCGCAGGAGACAGTCAGCCCACGAACGTCACCAACCACGGCTACCACCCCGGTAGCTACAAACCTAGCGATCCATATCGGGTCTATGCTCCGCAGGTCTCTGGAGACAGGATCGTATGGCATGAGCGCAATGGTTTCGCTGCGGGAGTACCCTTTTCGATTCCGATGCCCTCTGAAGACTCAGAGATATATACGTGGGAGACTGGTGATGCGT
>JAQIBK010000321.1 GCA_027859125.1 Actinomycetota bacterium
GGCAAGTGCCGTGGTGGTCGAAGGCGTCGAAGCCGGCGGACACCTCGGGACCGACAGGCCCATGCTCGAACTGCTTCCGGAGATCATCGAAGCTGTGAGTATCCCCGTGATCGGTGCCGGTGGGGTCGTGACAGGCGCCGACATCAAGACTGTTCTCGACATGGGAGCGGTCGGGGTGCAGATGGGATCGAGATTCGCGGCGACCGTGGAGTCATCTGCTCCCGATGACTTCAAGCAGATGTACGTTGACGCCGAAGCCGACGATATCGTGCTCATCCAGAGTCCGGTCGGCCTTCCGGGACGTGCCCTTCGAAACACATTCTCCAGTCGACATGTTGCCGGCGACAATCCCAAGATCGGACGATGCATCTCCTGTCTCAAGAAGTGTGGCAAGGAGTTCTGCATCATGGACGTGCTGATTCGCGCCCAAAAGGGCGATGTTATACATGGATTGGTCTTCGCCGGTGATTCTGCCGTGAGGGTCAAGGATATTCCCAGAGTCAAAGACCTTGTGGAGCGACTTGTCTCGGAATGGACTATCGCGACGGAAGGAGTTCAGGCATGAGAAGAGTAGCCATAACCGGCCTGGGTGTCGTCTCTCCTGTTGGCATAGGCATCGACGCGTTCTGGGATTCACTGACACACGGCCGTTCGGGCGTGGGGCCGATCGAGCACTTCGATGCCACTGAATTCCCCACGAGAGTCGCTGGCTATGTGTCCGATTTCGATCCAACAGTCTCGATCGACAAGAAGGAGGCGCGGCGCATGTCGCGCTTTCAGCAGTTCGCTGTCGTTGCGGCAGATGAAGCAGTAGCTGACGCAGAACTCGTGTTCGATGAGGATGAAGCCGATCGAGTCGGGGTGATCGTCGGCTCCGGTATCGGTGGCCTTGGTTTCATGGAGGAGCAGCACGCCATCCTCATGGAACGTGGTCCTCGTAGGATCAGCCCGTTCCTGGTTCCCATGATGATCACGGATCTGGCTGCCGGGCATATCTCCATTCGTCACGGTGCGAAGGGCATCAACTATTCCCCGGTTTCTGCATGTGCGACCGGGTCCCACTCGATCGGCGAAGCGACTGAGGCGATAGCGAGAGGAGCGGCCGACGTGATCATCGCGGGCGGCTTCGACTCCGGGGTCACGCCGCTGGGCGTCGCAGGCTTCGCTGCCGCCAGGGCCATGACGACTCGGAACGACGAGCCAGAGAAGGCTTCGCGTCCATTCGATGTCGACCGCGACGGTTTCGTGATCGCCGAAGGCGGCGGTGTGGTGGTCCTGGAAGAGTGGGAGCGAGCAACTGCGCGAGGCGCTCGCATCTACGGTGAGATGGTCGGCTACGGTGCAAGCGCAGACGCCTATCACATAACATCACCCGAGCCCTCGGGTGATGGAGCAGCGCGAGCAATGCGGCACGCACTACAGCGCGCCGACATGAGCGTGAGTGACATCGGCTACATCAACGCCCATGGCACGTCCACGCCACAAGGTGACATGATCGAGACCAAAGCGGTCAAGTCGGTATTCGGCGCGGATGCGCCTCCGGTCTCATCGACCAAATCGATGACAGGCCACCTTCTTGGCGGCGCTGGAGCGATCGAGGCAGTGGCATGCGCCTTGGCTCTGACCCACGGCATCCTGCCGCCAACCATCAACTTGGACAACCCCGATCCCGAGTGCGATCTCGACTACGTGCCCAATGTTGCGCGCAAGACGTCGGTCGACGCTGTCATGAGCAACTCATTCGGCTTCGGTGGTCACAACGCCACGCTCATCATCTCTCGAGGCTGATAGTTCCATGACGCGCTCATGTGACATCCTCACTCTAGAAGCACTCGAGCGCCTCAGTCTTGCCGAGGAGATCCTGGGCTATACGTTCACGGACAAGTCACTGCTGAGAGAGGCTCTCACTCATCCTTCTTATACAGGAGAACATCCCGGCGACTGCATGTACGAACGCTTGGAGTTCCTGGGCGACGCGGTTCTCGACCTGATCGTGGTCGAGGAGGTGTTTCGGCGCTTCCCTGAGCTCCCCGAAGGCAACATGACCAAGATCAAGATCGCCGTCGTGTCGGGCACGACACTCAGCGCAGTTGCAGGTGAACTTGGCTTGGACAAGGCGATCTTCGTCGGCGAATCAGAGAAGGGCACCGCAGGTCGAGGTATGACCAGCGCTCTGGAGAACACCCTTGAGGCGCTCCTCGGCGCCATTCACCTTGATTCTGACCTCGATAGCGCACGCGTGGTCGCCCTTCGGCTCTTAGGCCATTTGATCGATCCTCGTTCAGCGTCTGCGCTCGATCATCCCAAGTCGCGACTGCAGGAGATCATGCAGGCCAAGGGCTCCTCGCCCGAGTACAGGATCACAGACGAATCCGGACCTCCGCACAGCAGGTCTTTCACGTCGCAGGTCTCGGTCGACGGCGTCGTTCTCGGGACAGGGAATGGTCGCACCAAGAAGACTGCCGAGATGGCAGCCGCCGCGCAAGCGGTTCGGAAGCTGGAGAGCGACTGAGAGTTCAGTCAGAACGTGTGCCTTCTCACGGTTCCATCAGGGGTGGCTATGGTAGAATTCTCGCGTTCGTGTCACCTGCACGAGCGGGGAGGACACATGCCCTTCAAGACCCTTTGGAGACTGATTTCTTGTACCTCAAATCGCTGATACTCAAAGGGTTCAAATCCTTCGCCGATAGAACGGTGATGGTTGTCGAGCCGGGTGTTGCAGTCATCGTCGGACCCAACGGCTCTGGCAAGTCCAACATCTCCGACGCTGTGTTGTGGGTCCTGGGCGAACAGTCGGCCAAGTCATTGCGCGGTCAGGCCATGGAAGACGTGATATTCGCAGGCTCTTCGGCCAGGCAAGCGGTTGGTGTGGCCGAGGTGGACCTCGTACTCGACAACTCGGACGGTACGCTGCCTCTCGAGTTCCACGAAGTGACCATCACACGTCGAATGTTCCGTAACGGCGAGTCCGAGTACCTCATCAATCAATCACCATGTCGGCTCATGGATATCCATGAGCTTCTTCACGACTCAGGTCTCGGTCGTGACACTCACTCGATAATCAGCCAGGGTCGGCTCGACGAGGTGCTCAACTCCCGCCCCGAGGACAGGCGCGCCCTGATCGAAGAAGCGGCGGGAGTGCTGAAGCACAAGAAACGCAAAGAACGCGCGCTCCGCAAGCTTCGGAACATGGACGCTCACTTGGAGCGCGTGAAGGATATCGTCACGGAGATCGACAGACAGCTTCGTCCTCTTCGCAAACAGGCTGATCGCGCCACCGAGCACGCGGGGATCACCGCTGACTTGAACGAGCTCGAGGTCTCATTGGCTGTGGATGACCTTCGGGAGCTGCAAGTTCGGTGGGACGACGTACTCAAACGTGAGAAGGAGCAGGACGCGGAAGTGGAGCTTCTGCGTTATCGCCTCAAGGAGAAAGAGGCCGAACTGGGCAAGTTCCAGTCCGTTCTCGAGGAGAAGGGTCTCTTCGTCGGCGATCTGTCCGAGCAGCGACGTCGCCTGCAGTCCACGCTCGAACGGATCAACTCCGGCCTCCTTCTACTCGAGGAAAAGGGCAAGAATCTGGTCGATCGACTCAGCGAACTACGTGCGAAACTCCATCATAACCAGAGTCGTGCCACGGCCAGACAGGCGGAGATGGAGCGTCTGAGCGAGCTGCGTTCGGAGACTGACTCGCAGCTCAAGGCCCGCTATGCGCAGCTTGGAGAACTCAGGCGCGAGGCCGAGGCTGGTCGCAAGGAACGTCTTCGCGCTGACGAAGAGCTCGCTTCGATCAACGGCGAAATGCGTAGGGTTCGCAAGGAGGCCGACGACTGCCGCTCCGAGCTCTCTCGGCTTGAGCATGCTCTGTCGGCATTCAAACTGGAAGAGGATCTGCTCGGTGATCGCGCCTCCGGAATCAAGGATCAGCGAGCCGGCGTGCAGTCCACGCTTTCGGCGCGTCGCGCCAGACTCGAACAGCTGGAATCATCCCTGTCGCACACGCGAAAGCAGATCGCACTCGCTGACTCAGATGTGGACAAGCGCGTTCGGGTACTCGAATCCCGCAAGAGGGACCTCGCCGAGAGACGGGATCGTCTGACAGACACCCGTGCCGAGATCCGTGGCCTTGAAGAAGTCGACAGGGCGTTCGCCGCAGCTTCACCTGCTCTTGCATGGGCACTGTCCAAACAGAAGGACCTTCCGGGTTTCATCGGCCCTCTCACTGAACATATCAAGGCTGCCCCGGCGCATGAGCAGTTGGTGGAACGTCTACTGGGCGGCGACCTGTTCGCTCTTCTGGTCGAGGATTCAAAGGCCGCCGCCAATGTGGCAGCCAGTGTCCGAGACAACGCAGACGGAGACATATCCATCGTCCCGGTGGATCGTGTGGTCGAAACCTCATCATCGAACTCCGGTGACATGTTGATCGACACCATCGAGTGTGACGATCGGACCCGCAACGCACTTCGCGCCCTCATTGGCGATGTGCGACTCGTTGATGATCTGAACTCGGCGATCTCCGCTTCGAATAGGGGAGATGGCGCTCGGTATGCGACCCCCAGCGGTGAAGTGGTATGGCCATCGGGCAAGATATCGATCGGCCGACTGGTGGATGACAGCGCGTCCGTTCTTTCCCGCAAACGTCTGATCAATGAGCTGCACGATCAGTCATCTGCCCTGACTGCCGCGGTTGGCGAGGCCGAGGCCGTGACCAGTGCGGCCGAGGAAGCACTCTCAGCAGCGCAACAGGATGCCCTGGAGCTGGGCCAGCGACTTGCTGCGACAACTGGAGAACACGACTCCATGCGCGAGGAAGTCGGTCGTCTGGAGCAGGCTCTGACGGCGCTCGACGCCGATGCTGATCGTGTCGCTGTGCGGACGGTTGAGATATCTCAGCGCACGGCAAAGGATCGCCCGGCCGTTGTCTCACTCAAGGAGCGTATCGCTGAGCGTGAAGTGGACATCGAACGCCTTGAGGAGGCTGCTGCTGTCGGCAGTGAGGTGCGCGAATCTCGCTTCCGCGACGAATCGGCGATCAACGAAAGGTTGTCCACGTGCCAGGTGGACATAGCCACTGTCTCTGAACGCGAAGTGCACCTGAAACGACAGGCCGGTGCAGCTGACGCTGACTTGAGGGAGCTCACGTCGGCCATCGAGCAGGCGCTGACGACCGAGGATGCACTTGAGATTCTCCGTTTCCGCGTCCAGCCGGTGCACGATCTGTACGCGGCTCTACTCGAGCGCGCCGAGCATTGGGCGGGCAGACTTCGCGATCGGGCGCGTTTCGAGCAGGCTGACTCCGAGTCGCTGAGGTCCACCATTCACGGCGCGCAGGAGGCTGTGCGCGAGGTTCAGACGGAGATCGACGATCGGTCATCCAATATGAGCGAGGTCAAGGTCGAGAAGGGCCAGCTTGAGATTCAGGTGACCACGGCTGTCGGCCATATCGTCGATGATCTGGACGTGCCCCTTGAAAGGGCGCTTGAATCAGAACCGATCCAGGACAGACAGAAGACCATGGATGCCGCCCACAGGCTTCGCAAGCGCATAGCCAATCTGGGACCGGTCAACCCGGTCGCAATGCAGGAGTTCGAGACTCTGCGAGAGCGCAAGGAGTTCCTCTCCTCGGCACTGAGCGATCTCGAGGGCAGTCGCAAGGCCCTCCACAAGGTCATTGCAGCCATCGATCGGAAGATGCGCGATAGGTTCGTTGAAACTTTCGAGCAGGTCGACCAGCACTTCCAGGAGGTGTTCGCCGTACTCTTCCCGGGCGGGCATTCTGCGCTGCGTCTCACCGACCCGGACAATCCCGAGGTGACCGGCGTCGAAGTCATCGCCCAGCCTAGAGGGAAGAAGCTTGCCAAGATGTCGCTGATGTCCGGCGGGGAGAAGTCGCTCACGGCACTCACACTGCTCTTCGCCGTGTATCGCACCCGTCCCTGCCCGTTATACATCCTGGACGAGGTCGAGGCTGCGTTGGACGACACCAACCTGCGTCGATTCGTTGCGTTCGTGGACAGCATGAGGCGCTATACGCAGTTCGTGGTCGTCACCCATCAACGTCGCACCATGGAGATGGCCGATATCCTGTACGGAGTCTCCATGCAGGCGGACGGCGTGAGCAAACTTGTGAGCCAGCGACTCGAACAGGCACTCGAGGAGGCCACGGATGACCACGCCATGGTATAAGCGCCTGTCCGAGGGCATGTCCCGCAGCAGGGAACAGCTCTCCGGTCAACTCAACGTCCTCCTGCGGCGCGGTCCGAACCTGGACGAGCAGTTCTGGGAGGAACTAGAGGACACGTTGATCGGGTCGGACATGGGAGTATCCGCAGTCACGGATATCGTCGGCCGTCTGCGTGATGCTGCAACGCGCAAGGCGCTGGCCGATGCTTCAGAGGTGATAGATCATCTGACCGATGAGATCGCGTCAGAGCTGACGCTCGATACCGATGACTTCCTTGCCGCCGGTCCTGTCACCGTGCTCGTTATCGGCGTCAACGGAACAGGCAAGACCACCACCGTCGGCAAGTTGGCCAAGCAGTCCGTTGACGAGGGTCGCTCTGTGCTGCTTGGTTCGGCCGACACCTATCGTGCCGCTGCCATCGAGCAACTCGACGTGTGGGCCGAACGCGCCGGAGTGCCGATCGTTCGACGAGAGCGAGGTTCCGATCCCGCATCCGTCGCGTTCGAGACTGTCGAACGAGCATCGGTCGCTACACCGGATATCACGCTGATCGACACGGCTGGTCGCCTTCACACGTCACCGGACCTGATGCTTGAACTCCAGAAGGTCAAGAGAGTCACCGAGAAGCGCAGTGATGTTCCCGTGAAGGTCTTACTGGTCATGGACGCCACGACCGGTCAGAACGGACTGAATCAAGCACGTGAGTTCGATGCGGCCATGAACGTCAATGGGCTGGTCATCACCAAGCTGGACGGTACTGCCAAGGGCGGCATCGCCGTGGCCGTTGCGCGCGAACTGGGAATCCCGATTCTCCGCATCGGGGTGGGAGAGGGTATCGATGACCTCCGGCCATTCGACGCCAAGGAGTTCGCGTCCGCGATCACCCGTGGTGTGTGATGTCACCCTTTGGACGCGTCCTAGAGGCGGATCGCGGGCATGGGAATCGAATCGCCAGCAAGATATTCCTGCCACTGCTGATCGTTCTGATCGCACTTCTTGTGCTCTTCTTCGGCGTCTATTGGACTGGAGAGGTCTCTGGCGATTCAATGCTGCCCGGACTGATGAACGCGGACCTCATGCTTCTGACTCGTGGATACGAACAGCCTGCACGCGGAGACGTGGTCATCATCGACTCGGTCACTTATCAGACCAATGAAGAGAGCATCGTGAAGCGCGTGATCGGACTCGCTGGCGACGAAGTCCAGCTATCTGACGGACGCGCAGTCGTCAATGGTGTACCGGAGTCCGGATACGAGACACTGCAATATGGGGGAATGTTCGGCGGAGATGCCAACATTCCGGCGATCACAGTTCCGGAAGGACACATCTATGTCTTGGGCGACAATCGGCCAGTGTCATTGGACAGTCGTGCCCTTGGCCCGATAACCCTTGAGCACGTGCGAGGACGGGCGGTATTCGTGTTCGCCCCGATAAATCACATCGGACCGATTGACTGAAGCTGCGCTTTCCTTCTAGGCTTGGCACTCGTGCTTCTTCGAAAGGATTCAGATGTTCCAGAACCTGAGCGACCGACTCCAGGCAGTATTCAAGAACCTGACCGGCCGAGGAAAGCTGTCGGAGGCAGACGTGGACGCCGCCATGCGCGAGATTCGCATGGCACTGCTGGAAGCCGACGTGAACTTCAAGGTGGTCAAGGAGCTCGTTGCGGGGATCCGTGAGCGTGCCATTGGCACCGAGGTCACCGAAAGCCTCACTCCAGGACAGTCTGTTGTGAAGATAGTCCTTGATGAGCTTGTGACTCTCATGGGCACCACTGAGTCCAGACTCACATTGTCCGGCCGTACTCCGTCCGTCGTCATGCTGGTCGGCCTTCAGGGTTCTGGAAAGACCACCGCCACGGCAAAGCTGGCCAACCTTCTTCGTAAACAGGGAAGACGGCCGATAATGGTCGCCTGTGACGTCTATCGTCCCGCAGCGATCGATCAGCTCCAGGCACTGGGTCGCGAGATCGATATCCCCGTGTACCGTGGGGCCGATGGCGATGACCCGGCGGATATCGCCGCCGCTGGTGTGAAGGCCGCGATCGACGGCATGCGCGACGTGGTAATAGTCGATACGGCGGGACGCCTTCACGTCGATGACGACATGATGGATGAGGCTGTTCGCATTCGCGACGCGGTCAAACCCGATCAGATACTCATGGTCGTTGACGCGATGACAGGCCAGGACGCCGTGAACGTCGCCAAGGCCTTCGCCGACAAGGTCGATTTCGACGGCGTGATCATGTCCAAGCTCGATGGTGATGCTCGCGGTGGTGCCGCGTTGTCCATTCGCAAGGTCACCGGTAAGCCGATCAAGTTCGCTTCAGTTGGCGAGAAACTGGACGCCCTCGAATCGTTCCACCCGGATCGAATGGCCCAAAGGATCCTTGGCATGGGTGATGTCGTCACCCTGATCGAGAAGGCTCAGGATTCAATGGATGCGGATCAGGCAGCCGCTATGGAGGCGCGCCTACGCACGTCCGGATTCACTCTCGATGATTTTCTCGACCAGCTTCAGCAGGTCAAGAAGATGGGCGGACTTGGCGACATGCTCAAGATGATGCCCGGCGCCGGCCAGATGAAGGAGCTCAAGGACGCTGAGATCGATGAGCGGCAGTTGGACCGTACCGAAGCGATCATCCGGTCGATGACTGCGCGGGAGCGCGTCAAGCCCTCGATTATCAACGGTTCGCGTCGTGAGCGCATAGCCAATGGCTCCGGTGTCGCCGTGTCAGATGTGAACAGACTCATCAAGCAGTTCGAGCAGACCCGGAAACTCATGAAGCAGTTCCAGGGTCAGCAAGGCAAGAAAGGCAAACGTCGAGGGGGCCGCGGCATGCCTCCCGGCATGCGCATGCCCTTCTGATTTGGTTTCTCTTTGACCCTACATGCGGTCTGACCTATCATTAGCAATCGTTTTGCGTTCCCGTGGCCTGCAGCATGCGGCCACACGACTCGGAGGTGTACACGTTGGCAGTCAAAATCCGCCTAGCGCGCGCAGGCGCCAAGAAGGCGCCGTTCTACCGCATCGTTGCGGCTGACACGCGCTCACCGCGCGATGGCCGCTTCATTGAGATTCTCGGTCGCTACAATCCGCGTACCGAACCCAGCACGATTCAGCTGGACGTCGAGAAGGTCGACGCCTGGATCGCCAAGGGTGCCCAGATGACTGAGACTGCGGGCAAGCTTTACGAAATCGCAAAGAACCCTGAGGCCGTAGCACCCAGTAAGGACACCAAGCTGTCCAAGAAGGCCAAGGCAAAGGCCGCCGAAGAGGCGGAAGCTGCCGTTAAGGCTGCCGAAGACGCCAAGGCTGCTGCTGCTGAAGCAAAGGCTGCAGCTGCAGAAGCCAAAGCTGCTGCTGCTGAAGAAGTCGAGGCAGCTCCGGCCGCCGACGAGAGTGCCGCTGACGACGCTCCGGCAGACGAGTAGGCTGCCATGACGCGCAGCGCCGACACCGAAAAGCTCGTAGCGTTCGTGGTCACGTCCCTCGTTGACAATCCCGACGACGTTAAGATCGAGACAAAGGATGACGGTGAGCGGATCGTCTTTGAGATTACGACGAATCCGGAGGACACCGGCAAGGTGATCGGCCGTCAGGGCCGCATCATCAAGGCTCTGCGAACCCTCACGCGCGCCGCTGGCAGCGTGGATGGTACGCAGATCGAGGTGGAGGTTCTCGGCTAGGAGCCGGTGATGACCGAGGCACAGTTCATCCCGGTCGGCCGGGTCGTCAAGTCACATGGATTGAAAGGGGAGGTCTCGGTGGCACCCACCGACGGCCTTCCTTTCGTGCTGCAGGAGGGCCTGCAGGTGTGGTTCGTGCCGCCATCAATGGACACTCGCGACACCACGGTCACAGCAGTCCGACAAGGCCCGAAGGGCCCGTTGGTGACCTTCGCTGATATCAGGGACATCGATGCAGCATCCGCTCTACGCGGTTCGACTATCATGGCCAGACCACAGGATCTGCCTGATGAGTTCATGCAGGCGCCTTTCGATCCAATCGGCTTCGAAGTCACCGATGTGGAGCATGGCCTCATCGGCACGCTGGTCGAGGAGATCGTGACGGGCGCCAACGATGTGTGGGTCGTAGAGGGTGCCCAGTTCGGGCAAGTCCTCATTCCCGTCATAGATGAATGCATTCTTGATATCGATGAGGATGAGTCCGTCATACACGTCAAGCTTCTGCCCGGTCTTCTGGATTCGGAGTAACGATGATCGTCGACGTTCTGACAATATTTCCAGGCATGTTCGAGGAACCGATGTCCGCATCGATGATGGGCCTTGCTCGTGAACGTGGACTCCTGGAATTCCGAACGCATGACTTGCGCGACTGGACTCATGACCGTCATAAGACCACGGACGACGATCCTTATGGCGGCGGTCCTGGAATGGTCATGAAACCCGAACCTCTGGGTGAAGCGATCGCAGCGATACATGAACTTGAGGATGAGCCCGCTCACACGGTGTTCCTGACACCGTCGGGACGCAGGTTCGACCAGAGCATCGCCGAGGAGCTCTCCTCGCATGAACGTATCCTATTCGTGTGCGGACGTTACGAGGGCTTTGACGCTCGCTCCCATACCCTGGCCGACGATGAGATATCGATCGGCGACTACGTTCTCACAGGCGGTGAGCTGGCGGCCATGGTCGTGACAGATGCAGTGGTCAGATTGCTGCCCGGCGTTCTGGGCCACGAGGATTCCGCGGTCGATGAGTCATTCTCATCTGGACTTCTGGAGTATCCTCAGTACACGCGCCCAGCCGTGTGGAACGACTTGGAGGTTCCTGAAGTTCTCAGGAGCGGGGATCACGCGAGGATACAGGCGTGGCGCCGACGCAAAGCACTGGAACTCACCTTGGAGCGCCGTCCTGATCTTCTGAACGAAGCAGACCTCGATTCTGTTGAGGTCGAATGGGTCAGGCAAGCCAATGGGAATGTAGACTCACAGCCGAAAGAGGACTGAGTACAGAAATGACCGAAATGAATGACATTCCACATGATGAGGGATTCTCACCTGAATCTCTGGACGACACTCTGGGTCAGACTGCCGGAGAGTTCCCCGACCAGGACAGTACTCTTGACGAGTCCGTGGCCACTGAGGCCTACGATGATCATGTTGAGAAACGTCCATCATTCTTGAGATGGTTGGGAGAGACCCTGCTTCTGGTGGCCGTGGCCTTTGTCCTGGCTCAAGGGATCAAGACTTTCGTTGTGCAGCCATATATCATTCCGACAGGTTCAATGGTGCCCACCATCGAGATAGGCGATCGCGTGATCGCGGAGAAGGTGAGTTATCGCTTTGGCGATCCGGAACCCGGTGATGTCGTGGTGATCGATGACCCGGCTGGTCAGCATCCGCAGTTGATCAAGCGCGTCATCGCAGTCGGAGGTCAGACCATCGACATAGACGATGGAAAGGTCTTCATAGATGGAGTGGTCCTAGATGAACCGTATCTTGTCGGAGTGACCACTGAGGTCGGGACCGTCATCATGCCTCTCACGATTCCCGAGGGTGAGATCTTCGTCATGGGCGACAACCGGCCCAACAGCGGCGATGCGCGCTACTTCGGGGCCCTTCCGGTCTCAACTGTGAAGGCACGAGCCGTCGCAACGTACTGGCCGCTAGACCGTCTCGGCGGGCTCTAGGAGGTCCTCTTGGATTCGGGATTGCCTCTCGCAGCCGCACTAGTCTATACTATCCACTCGTGTCTCCAAGAAGAGCGAACTGAAACACTGAACTGAAACACTGAGGATAGGGATTATTCAATGGACGTCATTCGTGCCATAGAACTACAGCAGATACGTGACGATCTACCGGCCTTCCAGGTCGGAGACAACGTCAAGGTGAGCTACAAGGTCGTCGAGGGTACTCGCGAGCGTGTCCAGATCTTCCAGGGCACGGTCATCAGCCGCCACGGCGCCAGCAACCGTGAGAACTTCACCGTTCGCAAGATCTCGTTCGGTGTCGGCGTGGAGCGTACGTTCCCCGTGAACTCGCCCAAGATCGTTGGGATCGAGATCGCTGGGCGCGGCAAGGCGCGCCGCTCCAAGCTGTACTACCTCCGCGACAAGGTCGGCAAGGGCGCCCGCCTCAAGGAGAAGAAGTACTAGAGAGCGTGCGCCACGTCTGTGCACAGCAATGATTCATGACCGAGAGCGGCCCCTAGCGGGTCGCTCTCGTCTATTCTGGAGCAGTCTTCCCAGCGTGCCGACGGAGCGTCCATGATGAGCAACCTGACCGTGAGCGAGATCAGATCGATACTGGCTGATGCATGCCCGGCCACGATGGATGAGTGTCGTTCGCGTTTCGGAGACGACACGCGAGCAGGAGTGATCGCGGCCCTTGAAGCGGCGCAGCGACGCGTTGAGCGCGACGTCAAAGAAGGTGCTCGACTGCGGGAACTCTACGCCATGGAGACTGAACTGCGTGCTTCCGGCTTCACTTACGTCGCAGGCGTTGACGAGGTGGGCCGAGGAGCGCTTGCGGGGCCAGTGACTGCCGGAGCTGCGATTCTGCCGTTGGAGCCCCTCCTGGTGGGTCTGAACGACTCCAAGATGCTGTCACCACAGCGCCGTGAAGAGCTTGCGGGTCAGATTCGATCTCACGCGGTCTCATGGGCCGTCGCCCATGTACCGGCCGCAGAGATCGATCGACTCGGAATAGCCGGTGCGACTCGTTTGGCCATGCAACTCGCAGTCAAGGCGCTGGATGTCCACCCCGATCACGTGATCATAGACGGCCTTCCCAACAGTATGGGAGTCGGGGAGAGCGCGGTGGTCAAGGGAGATCAGAGGGTTGCGGCGATCGCAGCCGCATCGATAGTCGCGAAAGTCGAGCGGGACCGCCTAATGGTCGGACACGCTGAGGATTACCCCGCGTTCGGATTCGAGATCAATAAGGGTTATGGAACCCGCGAGCACATGGACGCCATTCTCATCGATGGACCCTGCGTTCTGCATCGTCGCTCCTTCGCACCATGTTCGGACGAGCCAACGCTCTTCTGAGTTCGAGATCCCAGTTGTTTTGCTTTCGGTCAGCTTCCGGTTCGACTCGTGTCCCATTCTCTCCTCGGGAGGGGATGAGCATGGACAAACAGGAGCTGGGCCGAAAAGGCGAGGATGCCGCAACCGCATACCTGGAGCGCGTGGGACTCACGGTCGTGGAACGCAACTGGAGCACCAAGAGTGGCGAGATCGACATCGTTGCACTCGATGGTGAAACCCTTGTGCTGGTCGAGGTGAAGACCAGGCGATCGATGCGCACAGGAACACCCGAAGAGGCAGTCTCACCGACAAAACAGAAACGACTGATCAGGCTGGCAAGAGCATATCTGGCCAGCACCGGCATAGAGCCTTTGGCCGTCAGGTTCGATGTGATCGGCATCAGAGTGCTGTCGGCGGATCGGGCACTGCTCAGGCACCATCGTTCCGCCTTCGATGTCACGTGAGTGACCGATGTGGTCAGGCCACGATTCGTACGGGAACCCTGCAGGGCGTCGACGCGGTACCCGTGGAGGTCCAAGTCGACGTTGGACGCGGGCTACCTGCGTTCAGGATCGTGGGCCTGGGAGATGTTGCGGTGCAAGAGGCTCGTGAGCGTGTTCGCTCGGCGATACGCTCTTGTGGACTGCGATTCCCTGATTGCCGGGTCACAGTGAACCTAGCGCCCGCACCGTTGCGGAAGCACGGAACAGGGTTCGACCTGCCGATCGCTGCGGGGATCCTCGTTGCGACAGGTCAGGTCGACGAGAATTCGGTCGGTCGATCCTGGCTCACCGGTGAACTCGCCTTGGACGGTGGAATCCGTCCCGTCAATGGGATCCTGTCCCACGCCATTGCGGCTGCGCGCGAACAGAGAGTGCTTGTGTGCTCATCAGATGCAGATCATGAGATCCGTGCTGTTGACTCTCTGCACTGGCGCGGGATCAACGACCTCGTCGATATCTCCGGCACGGAGGTGGCCGTTCAAGGTCATTTGCGGATCGTCTCTCAGGAATGCACCATGGACATCGGTGCGATCGCAGGCCACATGTCAGCCAAACGTGCTCTCGAAGTGGCAGCTGCGGGGGGTTTGAACCTCTTGATGGTCGGACCACCGGGAAGTGGGAAGACCATGCTTGCGCGATGTCTCCCCGGAATACTGCCGCCCATGTCCGCCGTCGAGGCATTGGAGACGGCGGTCGTACACTCCGTCGCAGGTCTGAGCCCATCGCAGGTTCTCAATGGAACGAGACCATTCAGAGCACCACATCATGCATCGACTCTGCGAGGTCTGGTGGGTGGCGGGTCTCCTGTGAGGCCCGGAGAGGTCAGCTTGGCCCACAACGGCGTTCTGTTCCTGGACGAGCTGCCCGAGTTCGGACCCTCAACGCTTCAGGCTTTGCGTCAGCCGATGGAGGACCGAAGGATCACACTGGTCCGCGCAGAAGGAAGAATCGAACTTCCTGCCGACTTCATGTTCGTGGCCGCAGCCAATCCCTGTCCCTGTGGGTACTTGGGCGACCCCAGCAAGCACTGCACTTGCACCGACGGTTCGATATCTCGGTACGCGAACCGCATTGGCGGTCCTGTGATGGATCGAATCGACATATGTCTCAGAGTCGACCGAATCGATCCCGGACTCATGATGAATGCAAAGGACGGATCAGAGAGCGTCACTATGCGGTCGAGAGTGGTGGAAGCTCGCCGCATCGCGGACACGCGCAACTGCAAGAATCGATTTCTGAGCGGAACGGTCCTGCTGGGTGCGTGCAATCTCGACCCGGGCATGCTGCGTCACGTCGAGGATATCGCTCGCAACGCGCACCTCTCAGGCCGAGGCATTACGCGTCTGATGCGCGTCGCAAGGACCATCGCCGATCTCGAGACGTCGGAGTCGGTCAAGCATGAGCATCTCGACGAAGCGGCCAGCTATCGCCTCATGGAGAGCATATGAGACCTGATACCGGATGGGAGCTGAGGGTCGGTGACAGCGGATACCCGTCTTGTCTGCTGGCCACCCCAGAGCCACCGAAGATCATATACGGGATGGGGAATCCGCAACTCCTAACGCCGGGCCTCGCAGTCATCGGCGCAAGGAAATCCACGCCATACGGCCGAACGTGCGCACATCTTTTTGCAGGATGGGCCGCGTCCAGGGGGATCATCATCATCTCGGGGGCTGCGATCGGGTGCGATCAAGCTGCACACAGGGCTGCCCTTGAAGCAGATGGCCCAACTGTCGCGGTCCTCGGATGCGGGGCGGACGTGGACTATCCTCGCGACTCCTCCGCCCTGCTCGAACAGATTCGAGCAAAGGGAGCAGTGATCTCTGAGCAGCCTTGGGGTTGCACTCCCCGTCGGTGGGCGTTCAGTAGACGCAATCGCATCATCGCGGGCCTGGCAACGTCCGTACTCGTCGTTGAAGCATCACTGCCGAGTGGGACTTTCTCCACTGCGGATCACGCACTTGAGGCGAGCCGGGACGTTCTGGTCGTTCCAGGATCCATTCTTGCGCCGGAGTGCAGGGGCTCGAACAGACTTCTGGTACAAGGTGCCATTCCTGTGACC
>JAQIBK010000233.1 GCA_027859125.1 Actinomycetota bacterium
CATGCGAGGCGGTGGCTCTCGCAGACTCACGATCCCGCCCCAACTCGGATACGGCGCTTCTGGTGCCGGCGGAGTCATTCCCCCCAACGCCACGCTCGTATTCGACGTAGAGCTACTAGCGGTCAACTGATCACCTTCCGCACTGTGCGATGATTGCGTAGTCGGTTCCGTGCGACCATCAAGGAGCACTTATGACAACCGCCTCGAGCGTGATCATCACGCTAGCCTTGCTGTTCTACTCCATAGGTGTGTGGAGCGAGCGCATTCAGGGCCGCCTCAAGGCCTGGCATCTGGCATTCTTCTGGCTAGGCCTCGTGTGCGACACCTGGGGCACCGGTCTGATGTTCAACATGTCCGAGGGAATGACGTTCGACGTGCACGGCATAAGCGGCACAGTCGCCATAGTCTTGATGTTCGCCCATGCGATCTGGGCAACCATCGTGCTCGTTCGTCACGACGAGCATTGGATCACCCGCTTCCACACCCTCAGTATCTCGGTGTGGGTGGTCTGGCTGATCACGTACTTCAGTCCCATAGTCTTTGCGTTGGGGTAGGGACTACATCGACAGCCGATGAAGGAGCACTCATGAAAGCCGTCGTCGTGTACGAATCCGTGTGGGGGAACACCGCCACGATCGCTCGAGCAATAGCCGAAGGTATCGGGAACGACACCCGTGCCTTGAACACGTCCGAGGCTACGCCGCAGGCACTTGCAGGTGTCGATCTCGTTGTAGGCGGTGCGCCACTCATGGCGTTCACCCTGCCTACAGAGAGTTCGCGTAAGCAGATCGGGGCCGACCCAAAGCACCGCGACAACCCTCCCAACCTCTCGAACCCGTCCATGCGCGCGTGGCTCAAGGCACTGGGCGCTGGGTCGGGTCACGGTGCCGGATTCGAGACGGGATTCAACTGGTCGCCGGGAAGCGCCGCAAAACGGCTGGCGAAGGGTCTCTCATCGGCTGGCTACAAGACCGCTATGCCTCACGAACGATTCCTGGTCACCGGCACATATGGACCCCTTCGAGACGGTGAGATCGAACGAGCCCGAGAATGGGGCGCGACCATCGCCGGGAAGATCTCGTAGGCTCATTAGGGGGCATTGCATGTACCAACAGGACTGGCTGCTGCGAGAGATCGAGCTCATGGGCGCTGCGGTGCGGCAGATATTGAACTCGATCCTGAACAAGGACCCCGATTCCGCTCTCGAACTCGCGGACGAGGCCGTGGGCGAGATCATGGGCTCGGACCCATCCCTGGTGTACTCACTGTCTCCAGAAGGTCTGCTCACCATGTTGTCCGCCGGAGGAACCACCGACGAGTTCCGTGCGAGAGCTCTGGGAGAGACTCTGTTCGCCAGGGCAGAGGCTCTCGACGCCATGGATCGCGATCAGGAAGCCTCGCTCGACAGGGATCGATCGCGAACGCTTCTCACCGCAGCCCTCGAGTCGGCACAGGAACCCGACGCGGATAGGATTCGTCAGGTCTTGGGCTGGCTGGACAAGGAGTGAACATGTCCGAGATCGTGATCGCCAAGGGTTACGTACCGGGCTCTCTTGGAGCAGTAGCATCGCTGCACGGCACCTACTACCACGAACACTGGGGATTCGGTCTCTTCTTTGAGGCGAAGGTCGCAACAGAGCTCGCCGAGTTCCTGGAGCAGTACGACGATGATCGTGATGGTCTCTGGCTCGCGTCGACGAACGGACAGGTGCAGGGGGCGATCGTGATCGACGGCTCTCGTGCTGGCACCGACGGGGCGCACCTGCGCTGGTTCATCGTCTCCGACACCCTACGCGGAAGAGGTGTGGGGGCACGGCTCATTCGCACGGCCATGGAGTTCTGCCGAGGCAAGGGCTATTCCAAGGCCTACCTCTGGACTTTCGGGGGCCTGGACGCCGCAAGGTATCTCTATGAGCAAGAGGGTTTCGTGCTCACCCAAGAACAACAGGGTGACCAATGGGGAACTCAGGTGAACGAGCAGCGATTCGAATGTGAAATCGCCCCGAATTCGAATGCGCCATCACCTCAATAGGGTAGATAGCATCCAGACGAACTGAACCACAGAGAAAGGTGATGGTGAGATGCCGGAGAAAGCCATCGGCTGTGCCAGACCGACGGGATCCGTCGTCGGCGAGGAGCCTACCGAGACTACTGAATCAACCGAGCCCGGACGGCATGATCCAGGCCATGGAGGTACTCACGCCTCCCGTAGGCCGGAAGGTCGAAGAGTCCCTGCGTCAGATCAAGGCGTTCCAACACATGCGCAAGACGGATGGCGCAGAGGTCACTCCCTCCGGCTGGGAGCCGAGAAAGAAGATCCTGAAGCCAGGCGACGAATAGGCCCGGCTTGTCATAAGCATAGTGAGTACTTCGAACACCCGATGACTCCGATACGGATCATAGGGTGTTCTCAAATATAGAGCACGATGGCTTGAAACGTGCTATTATGTCGCAAGACGGGCCGTTGGGGCTCGTAGAAGTGCGACGTGACTAGCCGCATTCTTGCGGAAAAGTCGCGTCGTTCTTGTTTTAGCCCCCGTGGGGGCGAGAGGATGGATTGTTTAAAATGGCAGAAGGCAAAGTAAAGTGGTTTAACGCGGACAAGGGTTATGGCTTCATCGAGCGCGAGGATGGCGACGACCTGTTCGTCCACTTCTCCGAGATCCAGAGCGAGGGCTTCAAGTCCCTTGACGAGGGTCAGTCTGTTTCCTTCACGGAAGCCACCGGTCAGAACGGCAAGCAGCAGGCTACCCAGGTTCGTGCCATCTAGGCACCCCCTGTAACTGAAGCTTAAGAACCGGGCGGTCCCTTATGGGGCCGCCCGGTTCTGTTCTATTCACACTGAAGTCGCCGCGCATCATGCGCAAGAACCCTTGCAGCTACTTCACGGTCGCTGCCGCGCGTTCGTCGGAAGACATGGCCACCAGGCGCTCCACGGTTGCGACATCCACCCCGACTCCCTGCGCGATGCGCATTCCCAAGTCGGGATCCACCTTGTAGAACACCGCACACTGGCGAAGCCTGATGCGCTCCTGAGCGTTCTTGAGATGTCCCGTGATATTGCCGACGAGATGATCGCGATCCTTGTCGGACATGACGTCGCGATACAGCGCACCCGGCTGTACGAAGTCGTCGTTGGGGTGCGGATACGGCGTGCGCCCGGTCTCGCCGGTCACGGGCATGCCGGGATCTCCAGCGCTCGGGTCGGGGCCGGCGCCATCGAGACTGTTGGGCCAGTAGTTGGGGCCGGCTCCGCCGTTGTCATCGAAGCGCATGTGACCATCACGCTGGTAGCTAGACATCGGCGCGTTCTTGGGTGCGTTGACCGGCAGCAAGTGATAGTTGGAGCCCAGCCTGTGCAGGAGGGTGTCGTGGTAACTGAACAACCGAGCCTGCAACATCTTGTCGGCAGAAGGTCCGATTCCCGGCACGAAGTTGCTGGGGTTGAACGCGGACTGCTCGACCTCGGCGAAGTAGTTGTCGGGATTGCGATCGAGCACCATGCGCCCGATGGTCATGGGCGGATAGTCAGCATGCGGCCAGACCTTGGTGATGTCGAAGACGTCAAAACGATAGTTGTCGGCCTCAGCGACCGGCATGATCTGCATCTCCAGGCGCCACTCGGGATACTCTCCGCGCTCGATGGCCTCGAACAGATCGCGCGTCGCGTGGTCCGCATCGGCCGCCTTCATGGCGTCGGCCTCGGCAGCGGTGAAGTTCTTGATGCCCTGCTCGGTCTTGAAGTGGTACTGCACGTAGAACTGCTCGCCTGCAGCGTTGCTCCAGACGTACGTGTGGCTCGAGTAGCCGTTCATATGACGGAAGTCCGCCGGTGTGCCGCGATCCGAGAACAACACCATGACCTGGTGCACCGACTCAGGCGTGAGAGACAGGAAATCCCAGAACATGTCCGGGTCCTTGAGGTTCGTGCGCGGATTGCGCTTCTGGGTGTGGATGAAGTCCGGGAACTTGAGCGGGTCGCGGATGAAGAAGACAGGCGTGTTGTTGCCCGTCATGTCGTAGTTCCCCTCCTGGGTGTAGAACTTGATGGCGAAACCACGTGGATCGCGTTCAGCGTCGGCCGAACCCTTCTCGCCACCTACTGTGGAGAAGCGTGCGAAGACCTCGGTCTTCTTGCCGACCGTGGACAGGAAGTCCGCCTTGGTGTACTTAGTCACATCCGCCGTGACCTCGAAGTAGCCGTGAGCGCCGGCCCCTTTGGCGTGAACCACCCGCTCGGGGGTCCGCTCGCGGTCGAAATGTCCCAACTTCTCGAGCAGGTGCACGTCCTGCATGAGAACCGGGCCCTTCGGCCCCGCAGTCATGGAGTTCTGGTCGTCATCGACCGGTTTACCGAACCCGGTCGTGAGCACATCATCGCGCTTTGACATGGCAGTCCCCCTTCTTCTCGGCATGACATTGAGGTTCCCTGTACCGAGGGAGGCGAAACGGGCTCTGCCGACGCTGCTATCTCCTGACCAGGATCGGCGCTGGCAGCTACGTCACCTTGCTCTTGCGCTTGTACTCGGGACTGTCCCACAGCTTGTCGCGCAGGACCGTCTCCAGGACCCGTGCGGCGCGGACCACTTCTTCCGGCGTGAGGTAGAGCGGCGTGAAGCCGAATCGCATCATGTCCGGCGCTCGGAAATCGCCGATGACATCACGAGCGATCAGCGCCTGCATGACAGCGTATCCCTCAGGGAAGCGGAATGAGACTTGCGAGGCGCGCGCCTGCGGGTCTCGTGGCGAGGCAAGTTCAAGCTCGGGGCAGAGCGTTTCGACCTCTGCGATGAAGAGCTCGCTCAACTCGATCGAACGCTCGCGGACGTCGGCCAGATCGACCCCGTCCCATACATCGAGTGCGGCATCCAGCGACGCCATCGCCAGTATCGGCGGCGTCCCGACCAGCATGCGATCCGTTGTGGGAGCCGGACGGTAATCCAAGTCGAACGCGAACGGCGTCTCGTGACCCATCCACCCGACAAGTGCGGGGCGGGCTTTCGCCGCGTGCTCGGGTCGCACGTAGACGAATGCCGGAGCACCCGGACCACCGTTCAGGTACTTGTAGCCGCAGCCTATCGCGAAGTCAGCGCCTGAGACATCCAAGTGCACCGGCAACGCTCCTGCAGAGTGCGCCAGATCCCAGACGGTGAGAACGCCCACCTCATGAGCACGGCGTGTGAGATCAGCCATATCGTGTAGCCGACCGGTCCGATAGTCGGTCTGCGTGAGCATGAGAACGGCCACAGTCTCGTCTATCGCGTCGGCAACTTCTTCCGGCTCCACCATTCGCAACTCATAGCCGTCGCCGTGCGGACCATCGCCCAAAGCACGCAGCAAGCCCTGCGCAACATACAGGTCATTGGGGAAGTTCCCGGTGTCGGACAGGACCACACGACGGGCTGCACTCTCAGGGTTCTGGGCCGTATGATGCGCCTGCATCTCCAACGCCGCCGAGAGCACCTTGAACAGGTTCACCGATGTAGAATCGGTCGCGATGACGGACCCGGCGGGTGCGCCAACCAACTTGGCTATCTTGTCGCCCACCTTCTGTGGCAGATCGATCCAACCCGAATCGTTCCACCCCTTGATCAGCTGGCTGCTCCACTGTTCATCGATCACATGGCGCACATGCTCTCGCGATGCCTTGGGTAGCGGGCCGAGCGAGTTGCCGTCCAGATAGACGAGGCCCTCCGGCAACTCGAAAAGCTCGCGAGTCGCTTTGAAGATGGCGTCGAGACGTGGGTTCATGAGCGTCGGCCTCCGGCGATTGTGCGATTGACGTGCGCGGAGCCATTATCGCCGAGTAGAGGGTGGGGGTCACGCAGACGCGTACGGCGCATCGAAGCGCTTGCCCCAGGCACCGTTCTTCTTGAGCAGCCCGTTCCAGTAGAACTCCGTCACCGGCGCCTTCGACGCAAGGGACATCACACGGACCATTGTGGGCGAGAGGCGTTCCTTTCCTGCTATTCGTGACAGCACAAGAGAGTCGAACTCCCCGCCGACGTGGAGCGATTTCCCCACTTCGCGAAGTGATTCCCATAGCTTCTTGTTCGCCCTGTCGGGCATCACCTGAAGTGCTTCGCCGCCGGGACGCACGATCGTTCCGGCATACTCGCAACCGAGCCGGGTCGCGAGCTTGGCCAGATAGCGCTCGAGCGGGCGAGAATGCAAGGCCTCAGGGAACCCTGACTGGACCAGGAAGCCGAACCGCGGGTTTCCCTCGCGCCCAACATACGGGGCAAGAGTCTCAATGAAGCCCATGACAAGACCCGGCATGGAGTCCGCGTAGAGCGGCATGCCAAGGACGACCGTGTCCGCAGCACCGAATGCTTCCACGGCGCGCGTTCGATCCTGCTCCAAGGCCAAGTGCAAGACCTCGGGCTCATCGCCCCCACCATGCACCCAGCCCTCACCGACACGCGTGAGCATCTTCATGGAGTTGGAGCGCGTGCCTCTGGGCGAGCCATTAAGCAACAGTAGCGAGCTCATGTGCAACCTCCTTGGCGGGGCGGTCTGCGACCGACGTGAATGCAAGACGCGTCTTCAAATTGCGAGCCGTGCGAGACCACATCTTCTGAGTGATCGCAATATCCTCGGTATCGGTATCCGGACCAGCGCCGAGCAGCAGGCCCATGAGGGAGTAGTGCTCATAGCGGGGGCGATGGTGCATCTCCCCGCCTTCTATCAAGCCGTAAGGATGCACCAGGGGGATCATCTGATCGGCCATGCGCTTCAGCAGCGCCGAAGTGAAGCCCATTACCATGGGGGCCGCCAGAACCACTAGGTCCGAGTGAACGACGGCTCGGCATGTCTGCTCGGTATCGTCGCGCTTGACGCACTCCCCCGGCGTCTTGGCCCAGCAACCCCAGCATCCGGAACAGCCTTTGATGTCGAGGTCCCTGAGATCGATGGTCTCCACGTTGTGGCCGGATGTCGCCATCTGTGCAGCCACTTCATGAACGTATGCGTCGAACTCGGATGAGGCATCCGGTTCGCCGTTGAATATCGTGATCTTCATCGGTCCTCCTGTATCCTTGGTTCTACACCGTAGAACACGTGACAAACAGGATTCTACACCGTAGAATGAACCTGTCAAGTCTCCATTGCGAAAGAGGTTCGATCGTGTCAAAGGCAGGGAAGCCGAAACGTGCGGTCAAGCGCCAAGGCCCATCGACCCCGCTCACGCGGGAACTCATCGTGAGCACAGCACTCGAAATCGTTGACCGCGACGGAGTCAAGGCGTTGTCCATGCGCAAGCTCGGCGCCGAACTCGGCGTCGACCCGATGGCGATCTACTACCACGTCCCGAACAAGGATGCGCTTTTGGACGCCATAGTCGAGGCCGTTATGTCCGAGATCGATTGCTACGACGACATCGAGGCGCCTGCAGAGGATCGCATCATGCTCGCCGCGAACGCGTACCTTAGCGCGATGCTCGCTCACGCCAACGCGATGCCCATCATGCTCAGCCGAGGACCGAACACGCCTGCGGCGGCACGCCCCGTCGAACTCCTGATGGGAATCCTGCGCGATGCCGGCCTCTCTCCGACCCAGGCGCTCGCCGGAATGAACGCGACCGCGTCAGCTGTTCGCGGCGCAGCCGCAATGGTGGGCGCCGCCGGTACCGACCCGCCCTCACCCGAGGAACTCGAAGCACTCGCGAGCCTCTTCCCGGCCGTTGAGTTCCCACACCTGATTGAGGCCGCCATGTGTCCCCAGGACTTCGCCCGCGACTTCGAGTTCGGAGTGCGGGCACTGGCAAAGGGACTCCTGCTCAGCTGTACAGAGGAACGTACATGATCCACCCGAACGCAACACCGGCAGGCCCTGTCACTGCACACCCCAGGGGAGCTGTGGCCACATGAAACGAATCGGCGTTCTGGGCGGGATGAGCTGGGAATCCTCGGTCGAGTACGAGCGCATCATGAACACGGCGGTGCGTGAGCGATTGGGCGGCACCCACTCGGCGGACCTGATCGTCCGCAGCTACGACTTCGCCAGAGTCGAGACCCTGCAGGAAACCGGTGACTGGGAAGCGCTCGGCGAGCTGCTCGCCGCCGATGCCCGCGCTCTCGAAGCTGCCGGCGCCGAGCTGCTTGTCATTGCGACGAACACCATGCATGTTCTCGCGCCTCAGGTGCAGGCGGCCACGACCATTCCACTCGTACATATCGCCGATGCGACCGGAGACGCAGTACGAGCAGCGGGTCTCGACACGGTAGCCCTCCTCGGCACGCGCTACACCATGGAGATGGGGTTCTATCGCGATCGCCTCGCCGAGGCGGGCATCGCAGTGCTGATCCCCGATGAGCCGGATCGGACACTGATCCACGACGTCATATACGACGAGCTTGTTCGCGGAATCATCTCGCCCGAATCCCGCGCTGAGTACGTGCGCATCATCGCCGACCTCAAGGTCCGCGGCGCACAGGGAGTCATCGCCGGATGCACCGAGATCGAGCTCCTTGTCGGTCCCGATGACGCTGGCATCCCCCTCTTTCCCACGGCAAGACTGCACGCGCTTGCCGCAGTGGGGGCCGCGCTGGCCACCTAGACTTGCCGTCCGACCCAAAACACCGCTCGGAGGTCAATCCGCGACCGCTCACGGACTGCAGGCGGCCGTATTGATGCGCCCGGTCGCACAATCTCCTACAACTATTAGAAAGACTGACAAGACTGGCTCGTTCAGAGGAGAAGACACGTGGAGCTCATCAACCCACTCATCAATCGCTGGATCCAGGACGGCATCGAGCAGCCCGACGATCTCTGGGAGCGCGCGGCGAACGAACTGCCGTGGTTCCGCACATGGGACACCGTGTTCGAGGCCGATGAGCCATCGTTCCGCTGGTTCGTAGGCGGACGCACCAACCTCGCTTACAACGCGCTCGACCACCACGAGAACAACGGCCGTGGCGATCAAGACGCGCTGATCTACTTCAACGAGCGTGGCGAGCGCCGCGCATTCACGTACAAGGAGCTCTTGAACGAGGTCGAGTGGATCTCCGCAGCCCTGCGCGGCATGGGCATCGCCAAGGGCGACCGCCTCACGATCTACATGCCCACGTGCCCCGAAGCGATCATGCTCATGCTCGCAACCGTGCGCATCGGTGCGATCCACTCGGTGGTGTTCGCCGGATTCGGAGAGCACGCGCTCTGCGATCGTGTCCAGGCCAGCGGGTCCCGGCTGGTCTTCACCACCGACGTCACGTATCGGCGAGGCAAGGACATCCAGCTCAAGGGCATCGTTGACGAGGCCATGGAAGGCGTCGGCTCCGCGGTCGAGAACGTGATCGTGCTCCAGCGTTCGGCCGAACCCTGTGCTATGACCGCCGGACGCGACCTCACGTGGGATGAGTTCCTGAGCCGCGGCGACGGTCTCAGTGGCGCTCACGTGGAGATGGAGTCCAACGAACCCGCGTTCATCCTGGCGACCTCCGGCACGACCGCGAAACCCAAGCTCGCGGTGCACACGCACGGCGGCTATCAGGTGCACATCACCGCCATGGCGCGCTGGTGCTTCGGTCTCAAGCCCGGCGAGGTCTGGTGGTCAGGCTCGGACATAGGCTGGATCGTGGGCCACAGCTACATCGTGTACGGGCCGCTGCTCACCGGCTGCACCACCCTGGCCTTCGAAGGCGCACTGGACTGCCCCACCCCGGACGCCAACTGGCGCGCTGCGATCGAGGAACTCGGCGCCACCGGCGTCTTCACGTCGCCCACGGCGGTCCGTCTGCTCATGCGCTATGGAGAGGAAGAGATCTCCTCGGTGGACCACTCTGGGCTCGAGCGCGTGTTCTGCGCGGGTGAGGTGCTCAACGCTCCGGCGTGGGATTGGCTGCAGAACACGGTGCTCAAGAATCGCGTGCCCGTGATCGACCACATGTGGCAGACCGAGACCGGCGGACCTGTGTTCGGCAACCCGTACGGCCTGGGAATGCTGCCGATCAAGGCCGGTTCCGCCGGCATCCCGCTGCCCGGAATCGACGCGGCAGTCGTGACCATGGAAGGTGAACCGTGTGCGCCGGGCGAGAAGGGCATCATGGTGCTCAAGCGCCCGTTCCCCGGACTGATCGCCACGCTCTGGGGCGAGAAGGAGCGCTACGGCACCGACTACTGGTCCAAGATTCCCGGCTTCTACTACACCGGCGACTCCGCGCACATCGACGAGGACGGCTACGTCTGGTTCGCCGGTCGTGCCGACGAGATCATCAAGATCGCGGACCATAGGATAGGCACCGTGGAAGTCGAGACCGCGTTCCTGATGCACCCGTCCGTTGCGGAGTCCGGCGTGATCGGGCGGCCCGACGAGCTGCGCGGCGAGGTCATCTCGGCGTTCGTGGTGCTCAAGCACGGTATCGAGGAAACGCCTGAACTCAAGCAGGAGCTGCTCACGACGGTGCGCCACGAGCTCGGGCCTATCGCGGTCATCGGCGAGGTGAACATCGTGAGCATGCTGCCCAAGACGCGCAGCGGCAAGATCATGCGCCGGGTGCTCAAGGCGGTCACGCTGGATGTGGAGCCCGGCGACATCACCACGATCGAGGACGAGGGGTCCGTCGAGGACGCCCGCCACGCGTGGCACCAGATGAAGGCCGAGCTGGGGTAGCGGGAGAGACGTGCCGTTTCACTCAGTGCGCGGGGAGCCTAGCTCTTCCCGTCGCCCAGGACCTCGTCGCGCCAGTCCGGACCCAGGCGCTCCTCGATGAACTCGCGGATCAGCTGGCGCACCACCTGTGACGGAGTCACATCCTCGGCACGGCACAGCCGCTCGAAGGCGGCCTTCTTGTTGGGGTCTATGAGCACGGTCAGCCGTGCTGTCCTATCTTCCTGGGTCATCCGAGGCCTCCACGTGGGCGTTGCGTCATTGTAATCATATTACCATTGCGTTCGACTTCAATGCGCCTAGAATGTTACTTCCGTCGTCGATATCGGAAAGGCCGCGCGCATGCCGCATCGGGTTCAGCTCACGACAGTTCGTGTCTCGAGCGCGCTCCGCGACGCCCTGGGGTCGGAGTCGTACTCTCCCGCAGCGCTCAGATCCGATGTTCTCGCAGGCCTGACCGTCGCCATCGTGGCCATGCCGCTGGCAATGGCCCTGGCCATCGCGAGCGGGGTACCTCCGCAGTACGGTCTGTACTCGGCGATCATCGGCGGGTTCGTGGCCGCGCTGACCGGTGGGTCACGCTACAGCGTCTCCGGTCCCACTGCGGCGTTCGTGGTGATCCTCGCGCCCGTCACCGCCCAGTACGGCATGGCCGGGCTGGCCACCGCTGGACTCATGGCAGGTGTGATCCTGGTCGCCTTTGGGGTCAGCAAACTCGGACGACTGATCGAATACGTTCCCGAACCGGTCACCGTTGGCTTCACCAGCGGCATCGCCGTGGTGATCGCCGTGCTACAACTCAACGATTTCTTTGGCCTTGGCGTAAGCGAGATGCCCGAGAGCTTCCTGGCGAAGCTCGCGACTCTGGCCCGAGCTCTCCCCCAGGCGTACTGGGCCGTTGTTCTGGTGGGCACGGTGACGCTGCTCGTCAAAGTGTTCTGGCCGCAGGATCGACTGGTCCTACCCGGCTACGCGCCGGCGATTCTGGTGGGCACGCTGTTGTCGATCGTGCTCGCACAGCTGGGACATCCGATCGACACGATCGGTTCTCGCTTCACGTTCGAGATCGCGGGCGTCACCGGTCACGGTATACCGCAGATGCTGCCGCACCTGGTGTGGCCGTGGGCACTGCCCGGACCCGGCGGAGAGGCATTCGTTCTCTCGTGGAGTTCCATCAGGGATCTCCTGCCGGCAGCGCTCTCTATAGCGGTGTTGGGCGCGATCGAGTCGCTGCTTTGCGCTGTGGTCCTGGACCGCTCGACCAACACCCGCCACCACTCCAACGGTGAGCTGCTCGGTCAGGGACTCGCCAACATCACGACCCCGTTCTTTGGCGGCGTGCCCGTCACCGCAGCGATCGCCCGGTCGGCGGCCAACGTGAGCGCAGGTGCACGAACGCCTCTGGCGGCCGCCATCCATTCGGTCTCCGTTCTCATCGGCGTGCTGGCGCTCGCTCCGCTGCTCGCCTACATACCCATGGCATCCATGGCAGCCGTGCTTCTGACAGTTGCGTGGAACATGAGCGAGGCCCCAACAGCAGTATCCCTGCTCGAACGAGCGCCGCGCGCCGACAAACTCGTCTTCGTCGTGTGCTTCGCGCTCACGGTGATCTTCGACATGGTGCTCGCGATCGGCGTGGGAATCGCACTTGCGGCATTCCTTCTCATGCGCGACATCGCGCGGTTCACGCAGGTGCGCGACGTCAGCGACAACATGGGCTACGTTGGCACGCCCCTCCCCGCCGATTGGCGCATGGTCAAGATCATCGGAGCGATGTTCTTCGCCGCTGCCGACAGGGTCCTGACGCAGCTGCTGAATGAGACGGCCGACGGCTCAAACCTGATCATCTACGCCGACGGGATCACTCTGCTCGACGCAGGCGGGACCGGCGCGTTCGAGCGATTCTTCGCACAGTGCGAGTCGCGCCATATCCGAGTGATCCTGGTTAGCATGCAGACTCAGCCTGAACGCACACTGATGACCTCGGGCATCTTGAGGGACGCGCAACCAGTGGAGTTGGTCCCTAAGCTGTCTGACGCGCTCGCCCTCGCCCGAGCGGATTCCGCTGCTGCGTGATGGGAAACAGATAGACTAAGCTGCAGTCACTCAACACTCCGCCACAACGCAACGGAACGTGACGCCATGTCAATCGAGCACGAAGCCTTCGAGTCGGTCGACCTCATCGTGTGGAGCGGTACGGGCAACACTCGTCATGTCGCCGAGCGAATCGCCGGCACGGCCGGCACTCTTGGCGCATCCGCTCGAGTCCTCAGCAGTATCCCCGCCGATGACGCACGCCCCATCGGTCGCAGGCTCCTGGGCTTCCTCGCCCCCACGCATGGGTTCACCGCGCCATGGCCGCTTTGGAAGGCCGCGCTGATGACTCCGGGCGTGCGCGGCACCGACGTATTCGTTCTCGTGACCCGCGGAGGCACTCGCGTCGGACGCAAGCTCTTCTCCGGGTTCGAGGGCACCGCAACGTGTCTGCCAGCTGCGATACTGGCGATTCGTGGCGCCCGCATTCGTGGTGTGGGAGCGATCGACATGCCGCTGAACTGGACGGTCATCCATCCGGCGTTCGGACCTGAGAGCGTGAGCGCGATCGTGAGCCGTGGGGACACCCAGACCGACGCGTTCGCCACACGCATACTCGGCGGCCAGGCCGTTTTCGGCGGGCTTCCTCAACTCGCGCTCGGCCTCCTGATCCTGCCCCTGTCTCTCGGCTACATGCTCATCGCGCGTCTGATGCTCGCAAAGATGTTCTTCGCCGACGAGAACTGCACGTCATGCGGAACATGCGAGAAGATCTGCCCCCAAGGAGCGGTACGCTTGCGCGGCGCAGCGGGACGCCCGTACTGGACGTTCCATTGCCAGAACTGCATGCGTTGCATGTCCAACTGCCCTACCGAGGCGATCCAGGGCAGCCAGAGCTGGATGCTGCTCTATATCTGGCTGAGCGCTCTGCCCTTTGGAGCCGTCGCTGCCGCGTTCGTACTGGACGCGCTGAACGTACCCGCAGGTTTCGCGCGAGGGTTGGTCGAGGGACTCTCGGGATATGCGTGGACCGTGGCAACGGTGTGGCTCGGATACACCCTGTTGTGGATGGGGCTGCTCGTGCCCGGCGTACGATTCGCGCTCTCAAGGGCGACTTTCACGCGGTTCTACCGCCGGTATCGCGGCCCCACAGATTCAGGCTACTCCACTCAGGCTGAATAGGCGCATACTCATACATGGCCTCTGGGCGTGCGCGATAAATCGGGAGACGCTGAAACTCGCATGAAGGACACACTTACCACTACCAGTCGCTGGACGGCGCGGATCATCTCTGCACCCGCGCCGATCCTCATCGGGCTCTCCCTCGCACTCATAGCGCTCGTGGCCCTGCTCGACACGCTGACCGGCTTCGAGGTCAGCTTCTCGGTCTTCTACCTCGTGCCCGTGTCGTTCGCGGCATGGCTGCTGTCGCGCTGGGCAGGTCGAGCGATAGCGGTCGCCAGCGCCGGAGTCTGGGGGTATCTCGAGTTCGCGATGGGGCACCAGTACTCGGCATCATGGATCCCCTACTGGAACACGGCGGTCCGCCTCGCCTTCTTCCTGCTCGTAGCCGAGCTCATCGACAGGCTGCGCATCGCGCATTCGAACGAACGAGCACTCTCCCGAACCGACATGCTCACGGGTATCGCGAACTCCCGCGTCTTTCTGGAGCAGGCTGATCGGAACATCGCACAGATGCGCCGCCGTGGGCTCCCGTTCACGCTGATCTACGCCGATCTCGACCACTTCAAGCACGTGAACGATGAGCTCGGTCATGTGGAGGGGGATCGCCTTCTCCGGACAGTCGCGGGAATCATGGCGGATGGAGTGCGCACGACCGATCTCGTCGCGCGTCTGGGCGGGGACGAGTTCGCCATCCTCATGCCGGACACGGAAGCCCAGCAGGCGCGGGTCTCGCTCGAACGCATCTCGGACCGGATCAAGAGCGAAGTGGGCGCCCGTTGGGCCGTGGGCGCGACCTTCGGTGCAGTCACATTCTCTGAGCCGCCAACAGATGTCGACTGTGCGGTTCGGCGGGCCGACGCTCTCATGTACAAAGGAAAAGCGGCAGGCCGAGGAGTGATCCTGCAGGAGACCTGGCCTGAGGCTGGCGGGGACTGCGAGTCAGACCCGCGCATATCGGTCACCGAAGCCTAGGTGAAGGGAACCACGGATGTCGCCTCGCACGAACAACAAGACGTGGCACCAGGAGCATCGCGATGACCGCACGACCGGCCAACGGGTAGCCGATCGGACTGCGCACGTGATGGGCTCCTAGCCGTTCATCATCGGCCAGACCGTGTTGGTCGGGCTATGGGTCGGACTCAACATCACCGCGTGGGTGAGCAGGTGGGACCCCTATCCGTTCATCCTGCTGAACCTCATGTTCTCGGTCCAGGCCGCATACGCCGCTCCCATCCTGATGATGAGCCAGAACCGACAGGCGGAACGGGACAGGTATCAGGCGCAGGCCGACTTCAGCACCAACGTGAAGGCCGAGGATGAGATCGAAGATCTCCAGGAGCGGCTTGTCGGGATCGAGAGCGCGCTCGAACGGATCGAAGCGGCGATCACCAACGCTTAGACGATGCCGTGATCCTGAACCAAGGGTAACCTGACTTCGAACGTGGCTCCACCATACACGGGCTCTACACACGCTATGGTCCCACCATGCTGCGCCACGAGTGCGCGGCAGACTGCTAGACCCAACCCTGTGCCTCCCAAGGCCCGGCTCCGCGCGTCTTCGAGTCTCACGAATCGCTCGAATATCCGCTCTCGCTCAGACTCGGGAATCCCCACACCGTCATCGCTCACCAACAGGACAGCCCATCGGTTCTCGACCGAACACTCCACCCAAACCTTCGAATCTGAATAACACAGCGCGTTCTCGAGAAGGTTGCGGACGACTTGAGTGATTCTGCCCCGATCACCGGTCACCCTTGCACCCGCACAGCCAGCCAAGGTGATCTCATGCTCGGTTCGGTGACGTGCAGCAGCGACCTCTTCGGCCAGGATCGCACGCACGTCGACCCGCCCGATCTTCATGGAGAGCGCGTGTTCGTCAGAACGCGCGAGGATGAGCAGATCCTCGGTCAGTCGTTCGAGACGCAGGTCCTCCCGCATCAGATCGTCCAGCAGGGTTGGGGTATCGATGGCGTCCGGGTGTCTCTGGGCCACTTCGAGCATGGTGCGCATCGCCGCGACCGGGCTTCGAAGCTCGTGCGAAGCGTCCGCTACGAAACGGTGACGCGCCTGGGCGGACGCGTCCAGGCGATCAAGCATGTCGTTCATTGTGACTGCAAGGCGATGGATCTCATCTTGGGGGGCGGGAACGGGAACACGCAGATCGAGAGCTTCGCCGCCGATCGCGGCTGCCTGGGCGCGAATATCCTCGACCGGGGTAAGCGCGCGTCCCACAAGCACCCACACCAACCCAGCGATCACCATGAGGATCACGGGGAGGACTGTGAACAGAACCGGTATGAGCACTCCTTGGGCCTTCGCAACAGGATCGAGAGACGCTGCCACAACAATGGAAACCGGTCCGTTCGCACTTTGAACGCCAAGTCCAACGAGGAGAATGCGATCGGAGTCACTGTGCCCTTGCTGATCGGCCTCGTTGACGCCGGGTTCCACCGTCTCCTTTCGGAGTGTCTCACCGACAGCAAGTGACACATCGATCAAGGGTTCCTCGCCAGCTATGTCCGCCGTGTGCGACAACACCTTTCCGTCTGCCGAGATGACCTGTGCGACGAGTGCCTCCCCTCGACCTGGGATGGGCACGGGCAGAGCATCCTGCTCGACGAGCACCGCGATGTCCTGAGCGCGGCTCTCGGCGGTCAGGCCCACGGAATCTGTCAGACTCGCACGCGTCGCCGATACAAGCGCGATACCCGCGAGGGCCAGAGCTAGGCCGACAACGACTGTGGCCAGAACCGTCGTTCGGAATCTGACTCCACCGCCGGCCCGGGCTATGCCGTGCATGAGAGATCTATCTTCCATTGGAATCCAACCTGTATCCGGCACCGCGCACGGTACGCAGCGTGTCGCAATCGAATGGCGCGTCGATCTTGCGTCGCAGGTATCCGACGAAGACCTCGATGATGTTCGGGTCCCCATCGAACTCCCAGTCCCAGACGTGTTCGAGAATCTCTCGCTTGGAATGCACTTCGCCCGGGCGTCGCATCAGGAACTCGAGAAGCGAGAACTCCTTGGCGGTGAGCTTGATCTCGTCATCGCCGCGCCGGACGGCTCTGCTGGCGGGGTCCAGTGTGAGATCGCCGACACGAAGCACCGTTGGCCGCTCAGGTGCCCCGCGGCGAAGAAGTGCCCTGATATGCGCCAGCAGCACGATGAAGGAGAAGGGTTTGGTCAGATAGTCATCGGCGCCCAAGTCGAGCGCGTCGGCCTCGTCGTACTCGCCATCCTTGGCAGTCAGCATGAGGACTGCAGTCCAGTTGCCCGCCTCGCGTAGACGCTTGAGCACCTCGTAGCCGGACACCTTTGGAATCATGATGTCGAGAAGGATCAGGTCGTATGCCTGCTCGGTGGCGAGCCACAACCCCTGCTCGCCGTCGTTGGCCACGTCAACAGCGAAGCCTTCGGCGGCCAGACCACGCTTGAGGTAGCTGGCCAGCCGGGTCTCATCTTCTACAACAAGAAGTCGCATGCTTCACCATCCCCACAGACACCAGTACCCAACCGATTCTACGCCGGCTTCCTGAATGCTTCCTGAGAATAGAAGGGAGGCCCCATGATCGGGGCCTCCCGGAGAGCGACGGTTGATCCGTCGCAATCGCGTACATATAGCTGTCGTGCACCGCATTCATGCCTACTTCACGGGCGCGACCTCAAGAGCGTCATCAGCGTCTGCGACACCGTCGCCGTTCTCGCCGACTTCCTCACCCTCGAACTCGTGGTTGATTCCGTCGTCGGCCTCATCGGCATCCTCGACACCGTCAGCCTCGCCGGCCTCATCAGCCTCATTGGCTTCCTCGGCCTCGTCAGCCTCATTGGCGTCTGCGACACCGTCGCCGTTCTCGCCGACTTCCTCGCCCTCGAACTCGTGGTTGATTCCGTCGGTCTCAACCTCCGCAGTGGCCGTGGCCTTGTCGGCCGGGGCAGTCGATGAGGACTGAGCCGTTGCGAAAGCAGTAGCTCCCATGGCGATCATCAATGCCGCGACCATCACGACTGCGAACTGCATTCTCTTCGAATTCATCTTCGTACCTCCTCTCGGTTCACTCGGTGGTGTGTGCTAGACCACAGTGCCACCTTTGACCTGAATTCTGCCTGAGTGGAACTGAGAAGAGGCTGAGAAGCAGATACCGGAGTTCCCGATGCATCACCATCGGTGGTACCATGTCATACACGTGGTCCACTACTAGCAGCGCCCCATGCCGGTGCTGACCTGACCGCAGAGCCGGACAAGAATGAGGCCCGATGATCCCAGCAGCAGAAGCACTCAAGCGCCTGAGAGAGGGAAATGCACGCTTCATATCCGGCGTTCCCAGCACGCACGCGCTACCAAGCGAGGCGCACCGGGCGGAGCTGGTCGAGGGTCAGGAACCGTTCGCAGTCATCTTGGGATGCTCGGACTCACGAGTTCCGGTCGAACTGGTTTTCGACCAAGGAGTGGGCGACCTCTTCGTCATCCGCGTCGCGGGAAACATCGTGGCGGCGTCCCAGGTCGATAGTGTCGAGTTTGCAGCAGAGAAGTTCGATGTCCGCCTCGTTGTGGTCCTGGGCCATACACAATGCGGCGCCATACAAGCGACTCTGGACGAACTGCAGAAACCGATCGCAGAGCGCTCATCGCGCATGGGCTCGATCGTCGGCCGGGTGCGCCCATCGGTAGAAGGCCTACTGGCAACCGATCTCAGGCACGATCACGACGCGCTCATGCGGGATGCCGTGCGCGCCAACGTTCGCGTGTCCGCGGATCACCTGCGGCACGGCTCGGAGGTGCTTGAGCGGTTGATCGAGCGCGAGGACCTGCTCGTCGTCGGCGCCGAGTATTCGCTGGAGACCGGCGTGGTGGAGTTCTTTGACGGGGCGCCGGATCCCGACTAGCGGCAACGCGCAATACACACGCCGACTTGGCTCTACGGAGTTATGACCACGTCATCGCCGTCCGCGCCCTCGCGCGCCTTGGCCGCCTCCGGATCAAGCGCAGAGGGACGATAGTTGAACGGCACCGCGCGCCCAGCATGCGACCACGCGAGCATCTTGGCGTCGCAGACCCGACACAGCGGCACCACCGTAAAGCCGACGATGGAGAGCTGGCTGCCTCGCGAGAACTGAGTGAGCGCACGCTGCCTCTGCACGACCTCGGTCCCACCACACGTGGCGCAACGCTCAGGCTCTGAGTCACGAAGCCACTCAGTATCGCACTTCTCGCAGCGGATCCGAATACCCTCCGGTGACTCGGAACCGACGAGCTCCTCGGCTTCGCCGCACCCCGGGCACGCGATATGTCGACCCATGGCTGGCTCCCGGCTCCGGCGCCGCGCAAAGAACTGCGCGAGACCACATTGATCCTCTGCAAGGAGTACACCACGCGCGCCTATGATTCTCCAGCGCTCTGCACCATAATCACGGGCGACCGCCCGTAGAGACCCTTCCGGAGCCGCAACCTTGATCTACCTGCTGCTCGCCATAGCCGCCTCCACCTCCGTCGCGCTCATGCTCAAGGTGAACGACGTCGAGGGCGGACACCCGATCGTGCTGCTGGCCGGCAACTACCTCATGGCCGCGCTGATCGGCGCCGTGATGCTTCTGGCCGACAGTTCACGCACGTACTCGCTCGAGACTGTTGCGCTGGGAGCTGTGCTCGCGCTTGGCTTCGTGTTCACGTTCTTCATCTTCGCCAAAGCGATCGGCGTTGCGGGCACCGCGCTGGCGACGGTCGCTTCCAGACTGTCGCTCGTGATCCCGGTCCTGCTGTCGGTGGCCCTCTACCGAGAGTCCCCGACCGGATTCCAGATCGGCGGCCTGGTCCTGACCTTCGTCACGCTCGCGCTGTTCTACCTCTCGCTGCGCACGACCAAGGGTGAGCACCATCGCCCGGTCGCCTACGCGTACCTCGCCGTCCTTCTTGTGGGCATAGGCATCAACGACTTCGGGCTGAAGCTCTTCTCGGAGTGGCGTCCCGCTACCGACAAGCCACTGTTCCTGCTATGCATCTTCGGCTTCTCGCTCCTTTACTCCAGCGCGGTCATGCTCGTGCGTCGCACGCCGTTCCACGCGCCCACCTTCCGCCGAGGAATGATCTTAGGAGTTCCCAACATCCTATGCTCTCTCTTCCTGCTGGGTGCCCTGAGCCAGCTCGACGCGATCGTGGTCTACCCGTCGAACAACGTGGGCGTGATCGTGGCGACGGCGCTGGCCGCCGCACTCATCTGGCACGAACGACTGAACCGAGCAGGCGTACTCGCCCTTGCCGTGGGCGGCGCGGCGATCGTACTCATGGGGATGGGCGCATGAACAGGCACGCGGACACCGTCCGCGCCATTCTAGCCGCCGGCAACGTGGTCCTGGGCCCCATGGCGGGCATCACCGAGGCGCCGTTCCGCGCCATCTGCAAGCGCATGGGTGCCAGCCTCACGTACACCGAGATGATCAGCACAAAGGGGCTGCACTACAATCCGGATTCTCGTATCACCAAGAAGCTGCTCACACTCTCTCCATTGGAGACGCCATGCGCGATCCAGATCTTTGGCAACGAGCCGAGGGTGATGGCGGATCAGGCGGCCGGGTTGGTTGAACGCCATGGTGACGACGTCGCGCTCATCGACATCAACATGGGGTGCCCCGTCACCAAGGTGACCTCCAAGGGCGAAGGCAGCGCGCTCATGCGCACGCCCGACCTCGCCGCTCAGATCGTGTCGCAAATGGTCGATGCCTGCTCAATACCGGTCACAGTGAAGATTCGCTCAGGTTGGAATGCCGATGAGATCAACGCCGTCGACTTCGCCCGCGCCATGGAAGTCGCCGGGGCAGCCGCGATCGCAGTTCACGGGCGCACGCGAGCCCAGTTCTACCGAGGCAAAGCCGACTGGGATGTGATCGCCGCGGTGAAAGCCGCAGTCTCGGTCCCCGTTATCGGTAGCGGCGATGTCTTCTCGGCGAGCGACGCGGTGGCGATGCTGGAGCGCACCGGCGTCGACGCGGTCATGATCGCGCGTGGCGCACAGGGCAACCCGTGGATCTTCCGGCAGGCCCGCGCCCTGATCGACCGAGGCGAGGAGATCGCGCCGCCCACGTCGGCAGAGCGGATCGCCATGGTGCGCGAACACGCAGCGGCGTTGATCGAGTTCGGCGGCGAACGGGCATTCATTCGTATGCGGAAACACGTCGCCTGGTACATGACGGGCATGCCGGGAGCGACACATCTGCGGGTCAGGGCCAACAAGACGAGCAGCTACGCTGAGCTCGACGAGCTGTTGGCCGAGTACGATTCGTATCAGGAACAACGGTTGGAACGTCAGAGCAAGAAGTCCGATTCCGACGTCGGCTGAACCCGCCAGAAGCCTCTGGAACAGCCGCGGAGTTCGCTCGCGGACCCTCACATGTGGCAGAATAGGGGTCTGCCGCGAAGACATGCTTCCCGTGCTGGGAAGAATACTCAGGCACCCCCATAACTTGCCCCGCGAGAAAGCACAACTGTCTTGAAACAAACCTCGAAACAACGGATCGAAGACGAGATGCACCTGCTTGAGTGGGCCAACAAGGCCGCGGAGAGCAGCATCGTCGATCCCGATCTGTTCATCAAGCACGACGTGAAGCGCGGACTGCGCGACATCTCGGGCACAGGAGTGCTAGCTGGTCTGACCCGCATAGGCGAGGTGATCGGCTTCACTCCCAATACCGATCCACCCAATCCCGTACCCGGGCGCCTCGCCTACCGAGGCATCTTTGTCGGCGACCTGGTGGACGGCTTCGTGGCCGAGAAACGGTTCGGTTTCGAGGAGACCTGCTACCTGCTGCTCTTTGGCGAGCTCCCTAGCGCCGATGAGCTCCACATGTTCGAGGAGCGTCTGGGCAACGACCGAGTACTGCCCAAGTACTTCGTGCGCGACGCGATCCTGCGCAATCCTAGTCCGAACACCATGAACGGCCTGACCCGCAGTGTCCTGGGCCTGTACGTTCTGGACGAGAACCCGGACGACACTTCGATCCCCAACGTGCTGCGTCAGAGCCTGAAGTTGATCGCAGCGATGCCGACGCTGGCCGTGTACGCGTGCCAGGCCAGCGCGCATCAGTTCCACGGCCGGAGCCTGTTCATTCATCGGCCGGTGCCTGGACTCTCGACTGCCGAGAACCTCCTGTACATGCTGCGGTCCGACAACAAGTACACACCGCTGGAAGCAGCGCTGCTCGACCTCACACTGGTGCTCCAGGCGGAGCACGGTGGTGGCAACAACTCGTCGTTCACCACGCATGTCGTTTCCTCGAGCGGGACCGACACGTACTCGAGCACGACCGCGTCGCTCTGCTCGCTCAAGGGCCCGCGCCACGGCGGTGCGAACCTCAAGGTCACCGAGATGTTCGAGGACCTCAAGCTGCATCTCACCGACTGGGAGAGCGACAACCAGATCAACGCGTACCTCGCCAAGTTGCTGGATCGACAGGCGTTCGACGGTGCAGGTCTGATCTATGGCATGGGGCACCCGGTGTACTCGATCTCAGACCCTCGCACGGAGATCCTGCGCAGCTACGCCGGAGCACTTGCAGCCGAGAAGGACATGCAGGACGAGTACATGCTCTACACCCGTGTTGAGAGACTCGCGTCCGAGGCCATCGGCGCCAAGCGCAAGGTCTACAAGGGTGTCAGCGCCAATGTGGACTTCTACTCCGGCTTCGTCTATCGGATCCTGGACATACCGTCCGAGATGTTCACGCCACTGTTCGCGGTGGCGCGCATCGTTGGCTGGTGTGCGCACCGGATCGAGGAGATAGCCAACGGCGGCAAGATCATCCGCCCCGCATACCGTAGCGTCGCGCCCAGACGCGAGTACGTGCCCATGGACGAACGTGTGACCAACAGCGATACCTAGACCGAAGGAGACCCATCATGAGCAAAGCAGCTGCACGGCACATCCTGGTGAGCACAGCCGAGGAAGCCAACAAGATCAAACAGGAGATCGCCGACGGAGCCGACTTCAGCGATATGGCCAAGAAGTACTCCAGCTGCCCGTCCAAGCGTGACGGCGGAGCCTTGGGCGAGTTCTCTCCCGGCCAGATGGTGCGCGAGTTCGACGAGGTCGTGTTTCGCGACGAAGTAGGCGTGGTGCATGGCCCGGTGCAGACCCAGTTCGGCTACCACCTGATCGAGATCACCAGCCGCAGCTAGTCTTGGCCAAGAACATCAGGGAGACCGCTCATGACGACTGACATCGTCTTCACGCTCACCGGTGCCGACCGCGTCGGCGTGGTCCAAGAGGTCACGAGCATCCTGCTCGGGCTGGACGCCAACATTGAGACGAGTCGCATGGTGCGCCTGGGCGGCGAGTTCGCTGTTCTCATGCTGCTCTGCCTGCCCGAGGAGAACGTGGCTCGAATCGAAGGCGCATTCGCTGGACTGGCGGAGCGGGGTTTCCGAATAACCACAAGTGACACGGACCGCCGTGCCTATGAAACGCACATCGAGTGGCCCACCTATCGCATCGAGGTTCAGGGCGCCGATCACGAGGGCATCATCCACGAGATCTCCCAGGGCCTTGCCCGCCGGGGAATAACGATCGAGTCGGTCGAGACGAGTACCACTGATGCGCCCATGAGCGGGACACATCTCTTCTCCATGACCGGCATCATCGCGATTCCGCCCAGCTTGAGCGAGGAGGACTGGGCAGAAGCGCTCGCAAGCGCCGGCCAGGCGGCTGGCGTGGATGTGACCGCGATCGCGATCGACGGGTAGAGACCCCCGCACCGACCGCCGTATCTCCTGAGAATCACCAGACGTTGCACCTCAGTGGGACAAGGTGTCCCAGTTGGAGGTGCAGATCATGGAGACCTTCCGTCACGGACGATCAGGTCCGCTATGCACGCGCACCACATTTCGCCTTGTGTTTCTCTCCGTTCTCACAACGGTGCTCCTGCTGTTCCACGCGATCGCAGGATTCTCTGCCGACGTACCCATCGCCACGGTTCCCGTCGGCAATTCGCCTGTGGCGATCGGCGTCAATCCGACCAGCCACCGTGTGTATGTGGCCAACTACTACGGCAGCACAGTCTCGATCATTGACGGGACGTCCGACACGGTGACAGCCACTGTGCCGCTCGGTGACTTCAGCGTTCCGATCGCCGTCGTCGCCAACCCCGTTGCGACACCGGCGCGCGCATACGTGGCCAACTTCTGGGACAACACGATCACGGTGATCGATGAGACAACTGACGAGATCACGGCGACCGTGCCCAGCAACGGTGTCCACGCGGGCGGCCCCCGCTCACTTGCGCTGAATCCATCCGGTCCCACGCCCAAGCTCTACGTGGCCGACTACGGTTCCGGGCTGGTGACTGTGCTCAATGCGGAGACGTACGCCGAGATCACCACGATCTCCACGGGCTTGTCTCCTCGTGCCCTCGGAATCTTTGCGAGTGTGTCACGCACCCGCATCTACGTTGCGAATCGCGGCTCGAACACCGTCACCGTGATCGATGGTGACACCGACCAGGTCGTTGCGACCCTACCAACGGGAGCGGCCCCCAAAGCCATCGCCATCGACCAGTCCACCGGATTCGCCTACGTCACCAACGAAGACAGCGACTCAGTGACGGTGATCGATGACAGCGACCAGGTCGCAGGGACTATCGCCGTGGGCACCCGACCCGTCGGCATCGCCGTCGATGAGACGGCCGGCCGAGTGTTCGTGGCCAACTACGCGGCGAACTCCGTGAGCGTCGTGCGAACATCGGACTTCTCACACGAAGCGACGCTCACTGTCGGAACGAGCCCATGGGCCATCGCGCTCGACAACGGTGACGGCAAGGCCTTCGTCACCAACTACGGCAGCAACTCGACCTCCGTCATCGACTCATCGCTGTCGGTCACGAACGTTCCCTGCGGGACGAACCCATATGCTGTTGCAGTGGACGAGGGCGCGCCCCCGCACAAGACCTATGTCGGCAACTGGAACTCCGACGACGTCACCGTTATCGACGAGCAGCCGGATCCTGAGCCGCTTGAAGCTCTCGCCTCAGCTGAGTCACTCTCTGGCGAGGACGCCGTGCTCCTGACGATCGAGCCCGCCGTTGACACCTCGTCGGGCACGGCGATCGCTTCCGGTACTGCGACCGACATGAGAACGCTCTATCCGGCGGCGATCTCCGCCGTGTTCTACCGCCTAGACTCATCCATACCGTGGCAGAAGGCGACGATCACTCAGGGAGAGCACAGCACGGACGTTCGCTGGTCGGCGGAGTTGGGAGACCTCGAAGACGGCACGTACACCCTTGAGGCGATCGCCTTGGACCAGACGAGTGCCGCCGCCGCAATCTCTGATGGCGGAACGGCGGTGATCGGGACGACGATCGGAGGTGCCCTCGACGCGCTGATCCGGGTGGGCGCCGAGACTCACGACACGTCGACGGACATCGAGTTGCTACCCGGTCCCAGTCGAGCCACCATGCTGCTCTCGGCCTCAGTCATGTGCGGCGAACCGGACTGCGTTGGCCCGACAGGCGAAGTGGTGTTCGAACTGCAGGTCGCAACGACGTGGGAGTACTTCGGATCCGCCCAGTTGACCGGTGGAGGCTGCGCATTGTCGATTCCTCGCTCAACGCGAGGGACATTCCGCGCGCGCTACGCAGGTGACGGCGTCCATCTGCCCTCTCAAAGCGAGGAGCTCATAGTGAAGTCGGGTTCCAGCGGACGGGCGGCCGGGATCTCGCCTAGGGTACTCATCGAGAGATGAGACCACGCGGGGCGTCTAGCGAACATCGTTCTCCGCTTCGGGGAACTGAGATGGATCTGGCACAGCATTGGCCGCCTTCTCAAAGAGGTCAAGACCGATGTGGCAGTAGCCTCCAGGATTCTTGTCCAGATAGTCCTGGTGGTACTCCTCGGCAGAGGTGTAGGCCGTGAGGGGTCCCGACTCCACTGCGATCGGCTTGTCATACTGCTCTTGGAGCCGTGCGAGAGAGCGCTCGATGAGCGGACGATTCGCCTCGTCGACATAGTAGATGCCGCTGCGATACTGCGTGCCGCGGTCGTTGCCCTGCCGGTTGAGCGTGGTCGGATCGATGGCGTCGTAGAACAGATCGAGCAGGAACGGCAGCGGAGCTACTTCCGGGTCGTACTCGACGCGCACCGTCTCGGCGTAGCCTGATAGCCCTGTGGTGACATCACGGTAGGTTGGCGACTCGACTGTCCCGTTCGCATACCCTGCTTCGGCCTCAAGCACGCCGTTCACTCCGGCCATGTACTTCTCGAGGCCCCAGAAACAGCCTCCCGCGAGATAGATAGTGGACACGCCATCGCCTCCCACAGTCTTGGTCGATTCGGTCATCTCGACGCTCCGCTCGATCGAGTCGAAGGTGCGCCCGGACGTGCAGCCTGAGAGCGGCACGGCTACAAAGAGTGTCATCGCAGCGATCGCATACGTAACAGAACGGCGCAGGTGGCTCATGTCACCACGATTCCCAGAGGGGACTCTGTGGGAGTGAGAGCAAATGTCGTGCAAGGGTTGAAACAGCAGGAAAGTGAACGAATCGGCGCTGCTGCCAATCCTTTCTGGTCCGTATTTCATCACTCTGATTATGGTATCGTTCACGTATCACAAGGAATGAGGGTGGGAACTTGTGTTTCTGATGGACTCGCACGCGAGAACCTCGCATGTGAGGGGGTGGGGGACCCTTCCAGCGCACACGACTGGACGCGCACTGGCGTTCGGTCTCTTTTGGCTGTTCCTCCTGCTGGCAACCCTGTTCAACCCGGGGCCGGCCTCCGCGGTCGACGTGGTCTCTCAATGCCTCTACCCCTGCCACTCGTCGCTCGGGCTGATGGGGCCCGATGTCGAGACAGCGTTCATGGCTGCGGGTGAGAACGCTGGTCACGCCACTAACTGGAACTCACGGGTCATCGAATCCACTACGGGAGCTGAGCTACAACAAGGCTCCCGAATACCGTGCACGCAATGCCACGTCGCCCATGGCACGAACACCGACAGTGTCTACTCCTTCTCGTCGGCTCGCGCAGGTGTCGACACGATCACCTCGATACGGCAGCTTTGCACGGGATGCCATCGCACGTATGACGCGCTAACACTGCCGCCTGTAGTCCTCGGCCTGCAAATGAAACGTCTGCCGGACGGGGTTGGAGATCACGCGTCTGCGTCATCGCGACCCTGCGGTGACTGCCACGGCTCGACAGGGCACAGCCCCCAGGGGCATGGAGGCGCGAGTGACTGCGGTGACTCCGCATGTCACGGCGGGTCTGGTTCTCACCCAGTTCATCTCGATGCCGCCGACCCGCGCGGGCCGGGCGGAATGGAGTGCACCGACTGCCACGCAGATGGAGCGTTTCCGAGATTCGCATCCGGAACGGACTCGGACTCCTCAGGTCGCATCGACCTGGATGAGACCGACGTATGCGATGACTGCCACTCACCCGGAGGGTCGTACAACGGTGTAGACTCTGGTCCGGCTCCATCTGGAGCGCAGTCAGTTGGAGCCAAAGACAACTGGTCAAGCCACGCGTACGAGACCACATCAACCCTGTCGCCCGGTAAGGAACGCTGGTGCGTAGGTTGTCATGATGGGAACCCGGACGTGGTCGGCGAGGAGCCCTCGTTGATTGACGGCGTGTACGCTCCGCCCGTCGCCGGCAACGAACAAGAGAGCTACGTCTACGGAACAGGTTGGGGCTTCTACGAGACAGGACACGGAACGCCAACCTCGACAACCATCCCTTCGAATGGTTTCGATCCGGGGCCGGGACTCGAGTGCGACACCTGTCACGACAACACGGAGACGCACATCGACGGCGATCGTCGATCGTTCGACGCAACAACCACCGCCCCCTCTACTGCCTACCGTACGAGCTACAGACTCGATCTGGTTGACGGTGAAGATCCGATGCTCGTGCCGTGGCCTTGGCGCGAGCCGAATACCGCGGACAACTACCGCCTGTGCTCCCAATCCGGGTGCCACGACCCATATCCGTTCCTCACCGAGACCGTCGAAGCATCGAGCACGCCCTCCTTGAGGGGCACCAACTTCTGGAACGAGAACCGCAACGAGGGCCATAACATGCACAAGTTGCACCTCGACATGGTCAACCAGCTGCGTTGGATCGCCGACTGGGGCGACACGAACACAAGGACCTGCATAACCTGCATCTCTTGTCACAACGTCCATGGCTCGACCCGCCTGGGCATGATACATGACGGTTCACTCATCAGCGATACGGTGGAACGCCGACCGGGTCTGCGGATCTGGTACTTGGATGACGTGCTCTCAGAATGGGTCGGCAACAACCAGACACCACCTTCTCCCGACGACATCACGCTGCCCATGAGCGAGGGTTGGATATGGGGTGGCGGTAGCTCGGGCAATCTCTGCACCCACTGTCACGGCAACTTCAATACGCAGCCCGTATTGAGAACCCCGTGGCAAGACTACGGCATCGCACCGACACTCGACTGGGCCGATGTGACTGGCTACGAGGCTGACGGCGCAAGCCCCGATAGCGCGTCGGCAGATGACACCGTCGTGTTCAAGATCAGCTACGCCGACGGCAACAACGATGCGCCCCTTTACCTGAGCCTTCTCATCGACCTGAACGACGACGGTGACTTCGCCGATCCAGGTGAGACATTGGCGATGACGCCGGATGCACCCACCGACCAGACGTACTACAACGGCAACCTCTACGGCGCATCAGTCACGCCAGCCAAAGTCGGGGACGACCAGATCGACTACCGTTTTGAAGCATCCGACGGAGTCACGGGCGTCACTGCGACCGCCCCGGGGACGATCACCATCGTCAACGCCGTGCCCGAGCTTCTGTGGACGGAAGAGACCGGGTACGCATCTGACGGCGTCGCCCCCAATGGCGGAACGACCGCTCTCACGGACTACGACTTCCGGATCGCATACCGCGATGGCGACGGTGAGGGCCCATCGGGCAGCGCACCTTTGCTTCGCATCGACAAGAACGATGATGGTGACTACGAGGATGTCGGCGAATCCATCGCAATGACGGACATGGGCGACCCGAGCACCACGGTGGGAAAACGGTTCAACCATACGACCACCCTCGCCCGCCAGAGCGACGACACGCTCAACTACTACTTTGAGGCTTCCGACGGCACTGACAGCGTTCAGTCGATTGCTGCGACCGTGACCGTCTTGCAAGACATCAACCTGGCACCATCGCTTGCCTGGACCGGAGAAACTGAGTACGAAGACGATGGAGTCGACCCTGAGAATCAAGCATCTACCAGGCCGTACTTCTTCCGAGTCACCTACACGGATGCGAACAACGACGCGCCCGGCGTGAACGAGGTCTGGGTGGATCTCGATGATGACTCGGTGTATGAGGCGAGCGAGAAGTTCATCATGGATGATTCCGTCACGCCCGATGACCCGGATGCAACCGATACCGACTACACCAATGGCGAGACATTCGCCGAAGAGATCAATATTCCGTTCGCAGGCGACGGCACGATCAAGTACTGCTTCCACTTCGAAGACGACAACGCAGCCGAGGCTATCGGCGTTCAAGAGACCGATCGCAACCTCTCGGTGTACACCGCACTCTACGTGCCATCGGTGTACTCGACGATCCAGCTCGCTGTCGATGCCGCGAACACCAGTGACACCGTACTTGTCGACGATGGAACGTACCTTGGGTTCGCGTACAACGGAAAAGACATCACGGTCGAATCAGTCAACGGACCGGAGAACACGTTCATACAGACAGCCAGCGGCACAGGCTATGTGGTCAACTTCAACGACTACGGCGGGAGCGGATCCGACTCGACCATCAGGGGCTTCACGATTCGCAACAGCCAGGGCGGAATCACCACCGCCAAGAGCGATGTCGTGATCGAAGACTGCATAATCGAGAACATGACGTTCACCGGCGCCATCTACCACACCGGCGCGGCCTCTGACCCTCTCACGGTGCGCGACTCCATTGTGCGCGACAACATCAGGTACGGTGTTCGAATCGCAAACAACGGTGCTATTGTGGAGATCTCCGACACCGAGTTCAACAACAACACGACCCCGTACGGCGGGGCGGCCATAGTCGGAAACGGCACGTGGAACATCGAACGATGCAGTTTCCACGGCAACACCACCACATCCTGGGGTGGCGCGATCTACGCCGGCGGAAACATCAACCTGCACATCAGCGACTCTACGTTCACGGATAATGTAGCGGATGTGCACAGCGGCGCCATCCACTTTGCGGGCAACGACACGGCGACCGATGTATGGCTGGACCGCTGCGTATTCACCGGCAACAGCTCAGGCACCTCTGGTGGAGCCATTCAGTTGAGACTCGGCGACTACGAAGTCACGAACTGCACGTTCACCGGGAACTACGCAACCGACTCAGGAGGTGCCGTCTACTCCTGGAATTTCAATCGACCGACCTTCACGAACTGCACGATCGCCGGAAACAGTGCGGATATCGGTGGAGGATTGTACCTGTCCGCCTGGAGTGGAGACAACCCCAAAGTCCACAACTCCATCGTATGGGGCAACGACTCACGCTCTTCGGTAATCGATCAGATCGATGGCATCGGATTCTCACGCATGTCTGTCTATTACACCGACATTGATCAAGGCTTCACGGCGTTCGGCAATCAGGGCGGCAACATGAGATCCACCCCCTTCTTTGTGAATCTAGTCGATGCCTCGAACGCTCCCACATCCACGGGCGACTATCACCTGCAGGAAATCTCTCCGTGTGAGGGCCAGGCTAGCGCTGTGTTCTCGCCTGCCGACGACATTGACGGGGATATCCGCCCGCAGAACGGCGGCTACGATATGGGCTCCGACGAGATCGGGGCACCCGCAGTCAGTGCATCGCTGACCCGGCGCCTACCCGACTGGTCCAGGGTCAAGAGCGAATCACTCCCAGGCCTCGAAGATGAGTTCGCCCTGATGGTCACCCTTGCCAGTCAGCAACCTGCTGGTGAGCCTGTGTTACCCGTGGAATCGAGCCCCGCAGACGCACAAGTCGGACGACCACTAGCCCCTACCC
>JAQIBK010000168.1 GCA_027859125.1 Actinomycetota bacterium
TACTTGCAGGTGCCGTTCGGCAGAGAGATGCTGCCTCGCACCATCTGATCGGCCTGACGCGTGTCGATACCGAGGCGGAAATGCACCTCGATGGTCTCGTCAAAGTTGGCCGTGGCCGACTGCTTGATAACTCGAACCGCCGCTAGCGGCGAATACAGCACGTCGCGGTCAATCCTCTCCGCGGCTGCGCGATACTTCTTGCCCTGCGCCATATCAAGAACCTCCTTGTGGTCAACGGGCGGCAGGCGCCCTCCCACACAGGCGCAACCGGACTCGCCGGTCGCGCACAACATTCCAGATCGAGGACTAGCCCTCGATCGTGAAGCCCATCGAACGCGCCGTGCCCGCAATGATGCGCATTGCGGCATCGATGTCGTTCGCATTCAGATCCGGCATCTTGGTCTCAGCGATCTCACGAACCTGCGCGCTGGTGACAGATGCCACCTTGTTGCGGTTGGGCTCGCCCGAGCCGGACTCAACGCCAGCTGCCTGCTTGAGAAGAATTGCCGCAGGCGGCGTCTTGGTGATGAAGTCGAAACTACGATCCTCGTAGACGGAGATCTCCACGGGGATGATGGTGCCCATGCTTTCCATCGTCGCGGCGTTGAACGCCTGACAGAACTGCATGATGTTGACCTGGTGCTGACCCAGGGCAGGTCCGACCGGCGGAGCCGGGTTCGCCTGACCAGCGGGAATCTGCAGCTTGATGAATCCAACGACCTTCTTGGCCATGTGTGATGTCACGTCCTTCATACCTGCACCGGAATGAACCAGCGCACTCACTCACAACAGTACACATCGCCTAAACGAGAAGCTCCGAGGGGCATCACTCCCGCGGCGCGTCGGTCGATGCAAGTTCTAAAGCTTGGCTACCTGGTCGAATCCCAGTTCGACCGGGGTCTCGCGTCCAAAGATCGAGACCATGACCTTGACCTTGGTCTGATCGACATTGACCTCTGAGATGACACCGTCGAACTCTGCCAGCGGCCCGTGTGTGACCTTGACCGACATGCCCTCGACGAAATCAGTCGACGTCTTGGGCTTCGCTCCGGCTCTTGCACGCTGGGCGATACGCTCGAACTCGGCACGCGACAACGGAACCGGCTTGGCCTGTGCTCCGACGAAACCCGTGACTCCGGGCGTGTTGCGTACGACGTACCAAGAATCCTCATCCAGCTCCATGTGCGCCAAGATGTAACCAGGGAAAACCTTCTTCTCGCTCGTGACTCTCCGGCCGCCGGCCTTGAGGTCAGTCACGGTCTCCTTGGGGATGAGGACCTCGAAGATCTTGTCCTGCATGCCCATGGATTCGATTCGATGCTCGAGATTGGTCTTGACCTTGTTCTCGTAGCCCGAATAGGTGTGTATCACATACCACTTGCGCGCCATGTGACTACCCGCCAATCGTGCTGATCCAGGTGACTATACCCAGAGAAGCAGAGTCGACTGCAAATATGAAAGTGATGAACACGATCAGTGTAACGATTACGACGAGGCTGGAGTTGATGACCTCAGTTCGAGTCGGCCACACAACGCGTCGCATCTCCGCCCGGACATCACTGAAGTAGCGCATCATGCGCGCCAGCGGATTGAGCTTCGGTGCCCTGTGAGCCTTGGTCATCTTTCATCCATCCTGTCCCGTCGTCGGAATCGACGACTATCCGTTCAAACGCCACGGCTCGCAAGCACATGGCGATCTGGAGTCTCTGGCAGGCCAGGAGGGGCTCGAACCCCCAACATCCGGTTTTGGAGACCGGCGCTCTACCAATTGGAGCTACTGGCCTGCATCATTACCCAGTACGCATATGGAGTCTAGCGTGTCTCCTTGTGTACCGTATGGGTCTTGCACCACTGGCAGTACTTCTTGAACTCGATGCGCTCCGGGTTGTTCTGCTTGTTCTTCTTGGTGGTGTAGTTCCGGCGCTTGCACTCAGTGCAGGCCAGAGTCACGAGCGTTCTCATGCGTCCTCCTAGTTTACCGCGCTCAAACCCTCGGGGGGTGTGCAGGCGCGGTAGGGTACTCTAGCACCCCGTTTTCCGCACTGTCAAACAGCCTAAGGTCAAGCGGCAACGGGGCCCGGCGGACGCCGGGCCCCGATTGTTGCAGGTGAAAACCGAGCTATTTCAAGATCTTCGTGACACGACCCGAGCCAACGGTGCGGCCGCCTTCGCGGATAGCGAAGCGCAGGCCCTCCTCCATGGCGATCGGGGCGATCAGCTCACCGCGTAGCTCGACGTTGTCGCCGGGCATGACCAT
>JAQIBK010000107.1 GCA_027859125.1 Actinomycetota bacterium
AGATCGACAGCACCCAACGTTCGAAAACGAGCCGGGCATCCCGGCTCGTTTTCATTTGCGCCTCACCTTCTGCGGCAGCACGCAGGGCGTCGATCAGCTCCGCTTCGGTGAAACGATCGGCTTGACGCACAAGGGTCTTGGCCTGCCAGTCGGCCATACGCAGCTCACGGGCCATCTGCACCACACCGACACCGCCCCGATCGAGCAGTGCTCGAATGCTCAGTAGATTGCGCACATGCCGAACTGCCATTGCATTGATGCCAAAGATCGACTCACCGTCAGCAAGAAGCGCGGCAAGCAGACGCAGTGACTCTTTGGCGGACTTGGCTCCAAGCGCATTCAGGAAGTCAAAGATCGATGTCGGAGCGGTCGTGGACATGACCTCTTCGATATCATGACGAGAGAGAGTGTCCTTCTCGCCCACGAAGGCCACGACCTTCTCTATCTCGATCGACAGCCGACGCAGATCATAGCCGATGGCGCGAACCAGCACTTCTGCCGCGTCCATGCCCACACGCTTGCCTCGGCGCTCAAAGAGCTCGACGACCTTGCGAGGGTACTCGCGCTTGGTGGGCGCCTTGTACTCGTACGCACCGCCCAGAGCATCCACCGCCTTGTAGAGCCGCAGGTTCTTGGCGATCTTGGTTGCGACAAGGACCAGCGCTGTCTCCGGATTGGGGTTCTTGGCATAGTCAGCCAGTACACCCAACGCAGCAGTGGACATCTTATCCGTGCGCTGGACGATCACCAGGCGGCGCTCTGACATGAAAGGCATCATGTTGCAGGCTGCCACGACCTCGTCGATATCCACCTTGTCGCCATCGAATATGGAGAGGTTGAAATCCAGATCCGCAACCTGGAACAAGCTGTCCTTGAGCCGCGCCACAGCATCCTGCAGCAGGAGCTCCTCCTTGCCAAAGATCAGGTAGACGCTCTTGAGGTCGGCCAGCTTGGACATGGTCCTCCGAAGGTGTATTGGGGTCGCCAATGATTCTCTCATACGCGACGTCGCGTCCGCCATGCGGAATCAGCTCGAATCCGCCCTTTGCGACTCGAATCTCGATATCACCCTGAAGATCGGTTCTCACAGGCGTGATACCGACACTCTGAAGGGTGGCCAGCGTCTCAGAATGGGGATGACCGTGGGTGTTTCCTTCGCCGACGCTGATCAACGCGGCCTGCAACCCCAGCGCGACCACTTGATCGGCCACAACGCTGTTCGCACTCCCGTGGTGGCCCACCTTGAGCACGTCCGCACGCAGATCGGGCCTTGCCTTGAGGATCTCGTGCAACACATCAGCTTCAGCATCACCTGTGAGAAGCACGTTGCACGCAGGGGCCTGCGCAAGGATCACGACACTGCCGGCGTTCTCGTCCTGTGCCGCGTGGTCCGTGGGCGGCCAGAGCACCATCAGCTTCCACTCTCCGCAAGTCATGACATCGCCAGTTCTCACAACATCGACTGGAACATCCCTGCGAACGAGGGACGCGAGTCCCGCTTGGTTCGAGGCGATTCCTGATCCATCGTCGAACGTCTCGGCGACATAGGCGACTTTCGGTCGCATCACCGCCAGAAGCGCATCGACGCCGCCGGTGTGATCGTCGTGCGCATGGGTCAGCACCAGAGCGTCGAGCCGACGCAGAGAGACCCTCGCCAACGCCGAGGAAAGCACAGAATCACCGGGACCCGTGTCCACCAGGATCGTCGACGTGCCGCTTCGTACCAGGATCGCATCGCCCTGGCCCACATCCAGTACCACTATCGATGTGCTTGCTCCGTGAGGTAGCACCAGCACGACCGTGATCGCAGCAACACCCATCAGCGCCGTCATTCGCGTGCGCGAACGATGAACAGGTTGGGGCCAGACGATCCACAGGAGCACGACCGCTGCTGCGACCACGGCCCCCCAAACGGCAGTGGATCCCGAAACTAGAAGTATCGACCCTGGGATCGACGCGCACCAAGCCGCGTAGCGTGCAACCAGATCCATTCCAAAGCCGCTGATCGAGAGTATCCAAGCCCCGAGCCGCTCTGCGATCAAGCTGGTCCCCAGACCCGCGAGTCCCAGAGCCATGCATAGAGTCACTACGGGCACCGCTATCAGATTCGCAACGGGACCCACCAGGGGCACGGTGTTGAATGCGGGCACTGTCAGCGGCATGGTCGCCACCTGTGCGACCATGCTGGCGGCCAAGGCGGGCGCCGCTTTCCAAAGTGCACGCGGCATGGATGCACGCATCCAGGTCGTGGTCAGCGAGCCTGCCAGGACCAACCCCAGCACGGCACAGACCGATAGCGCGAATCCGAAGTCGAACGCGGCGTCAGGCCGGAGAACGAGCATGCCCATGCACGCCACGGAGATGGCCGACAAAGGGTCTCCTCGGCGGCCTGAGACCATGGCACCGCCCGCTGCAGCCAGCATGATGAACGCCCGTAGTGTGGACGCCCGACACCCCGAAACGCCCAAATAGATCACCGCGACGGCAAGTACGCATATCACTTGAAGCCCAAGAGACGCCCGCGCTCGCCTGGCCAGGAACCACACGATCATCGCCAGCACCGCGAGATGTGTTCCCGACACTGCAAGCAAATGAGCCACACCGCTCAGGCGGAACGACTCCTCGGCAGCCGTCCCCTTCAATCGCTCCCGACTGCCGATGAGCACTCCCTCGAGCAGCGCTCCCCCGTCGCCATCGACCCCGGCGAGTTTCGAGCCGCACCAAGCGCGCACCGGACCCAGCCTGCCTGTGACGCTGTCACTCCAACCCCCTAT
>JAQIBK010000055.1 GCA_027859125.1 Actinomycetota bacterium
GGCATCATCACGTCGAGGACTATGACGTCCGGAGGCTCAGCTGCCACTCTCTCGAGCGCCTCTTCGCCGTTATGCGCCGTCACGACGTCGAAACCCTCGTTCGTGAGTTTGATCTTCGCCAGATTGGCGATGGCAGGCTCGTCGTCAACGACCAGCACTTTCTTCACCAGAGAACACCCCCCGCTGTTCCGGTCCGTATCATGAGCATAACATCGGTCGGCCACTGCACGAACTGACCGTAGGTGTGCGACCCCTACTCGGGAGGATCGGCCACGAACCGCAGGGGCAGCTCGAGCGTGAACTCCGAACCGACGCCCAGCGTGCTCGTGGCGGTGAGATTCCCGCCAAGAAGGTTTGCCAGCTTCCGTGAGATGGACAGGCCCACTTGGCGAGCCTCAAGTCGTGCGCCGCATTCCTTGCACACTACTTCCATGATGATCCCAACGGTTTGCGCGTAACCTGCGCGTCAGGATGAACGAACGGCCCCCCGTTGGGCCGACAGGAGCGCCGAGAAGTAGCGGATACATACCGGCGATGAGGAATCAGTGGTCGTACCCCTCGGCTTTGTACTGCTCCCAATCGAGCTCTGTGAAGGCTTTGTACTGCTCGTAGGTGATCGCTGTGCCGGTGAAGGTCCCGTCTATGAAGGCGCTTATGTCAGTGATATTGGTGACCGTCCCCGACATGTTCGTCTCGGTGATGTCGACCACGATCTTCACCTCTTCGACCCTAGAGCGATCTGAACTCTGGAACACGTAATGCGATCCATCCTGCGTCACCAGGTACACAGGCCAACCATCATTGAAGCCAAAGTCAAACGACGCGCACATGGCGCCGTCGTACATGTAGATCCACAGGCAGCATGGGTCGTCCCACCATAGAACGCCGTCAGGCGCATCCTTTTCCGCCGTCTGATAGCGGAACATGCCCTTGAAGGCGAGTCCCTCCGGCGGCACCACACCTCCTGTTGCTGACGTGACGGGGGTGTCGTTTTGCCGGACTATCTCCGAACCTTCATCGAACATATTCTTGGCCTGCTGAAGCGAAAGCGGCATGTACCAGATGGTAGCTACGGCACCGAGCACGATAGCCAGGCCCAGGATTATCCCCACGGCGAACTTGGCTACCGCCGCGAGGCCTACTGAAGTCGCAGCTGCGCCACCGGGCCCCAAGAGACCGGGAACCTGGGAGGGCTTGGCCCACGTACCGGTGCGCGGATCGAGTATCTTGTCGCCGCGGCCTATACGGCCACCGCGAGTGTGCTCGACTATCTGCTCCCACGTGTATGGACCGTAGGTCTGACCACCACGCGCCACGTGCCAGGTGTTCTGCTGTACAGGCTGCATATCGTAAGCATACCAGCCTACAGAAGAGCGCCTCTTGACAGACCCCGAACGAGTTCCTTCGCCCGCTCGATGTCGCGCTTCTGGCTCGACTTGTTGCCGCCTGCAAGCAACACGATCAAGGCCTCTCCCTGCTGCTTGACGTAGACGCGATAGCCGGGGCCATACGTGATCCGGAGTTCCGAGACTCCCTCTCCGACCGACCTGATGTGCGGAACCGCCGTCGCAACCGAGGCTACCTGAGCCGCGTCAGGCATCCCACGGGGGGCAGAGTGACACTAACAATCCGCTGGTTCGCCCTACTCGTAGTGTGACCACATCCGGAGCACCTTGACCGCCCTCTCCTCGTCGAGGACCTGGTAGACGAGACGATGCTGGATGTTGATGCGTCGCGAGTACGCACCGGCGAGGTCGCCAACGAGCTTCTCGAACCGGGGCGGCGTGCGATAGGGATCTGCGGCAAGGAGTTCCAGTAGGCTCTCGGCCTTCGGCTTCAGGCCAGCCGCTGCCAGGTTCTTCGCGTCCTTCTGGGCCTGCTTCGTGTACAGGAGCCTCCAGCTCACCAGTCGAGCTCCTCCTCACACTCCTCCGCGGGCGTCTTCATGCCCTCAAGGATAGAATCGCGCATCCCGGGGATGGAGTGGAGGTAGAGGGTCTCCTGCACGGCGCGCCAATCGTCCTCGGCGATCAAGACGGCGTTGCTGCGCTTGCCGGTAATCTGAACGGGCTCGTGTGACTCAGCGACCTCGTCGAGGAGCTGGTACAGGAGCCTTCGTGCTTCGGTCGCGGTGTGGGTGGTCATGGTGCGCCTCCTTACGTACGGCATAGCGTACGCTCCTGAGACGGCGCCGTCAATGGCGAATTGGGGCGAACAGTGGTTATGCAGTCTGCGTATGCACGCGGGGCGCGCACAACGAAAGGCCCCGGCATCACTACCGGGGCCTCGATAGTTGCTGGTGGGCGATACTGGGATTGAACCAGTGACTTCTACCGTGTGAAGGTAGCACTCTCCCGCTGAGTTAATCGCCCATGGGTCATGCCGCAGCCGATGCGGCGACTCCGTATTCTACAACATACCCTTGTCCCCGCAACCTGTGCCGCCTAGTCGCCGGCGGTCTCGGTGACGCTCTCGGACGATCCGGATGCTTCGGTGTCGAACTCGGCCCTGATCTCCGCGTCTCGTTCCTTGAGATCCTCGCCGGAGAGCGTCCGCCAGGCCACGTCGATGCCCCCGGATGTCGCGATGGCGACCCAGATCAGCAGCGTCATCACCACCGCCGTGATCGCCGTCCATCGGCGGGCTCTCCACCGTACCGGCGCGGTGCGTTCCGACTCCCGGTAGCGCGACGAATGGCGTGGTTGATAGCGTGTCATGCGTACGCTCACCTATTCGTAGCCACGAGGG
>JAQIBK010000252.1 GCA_027859125.1 Actinomycetota bacterium
TGTCAGGTAGGGCGAACGTTGTCCGCCCATCGCCGCCGTATGTCGTCCAAAGCAGGGAGAAGAGGGCTGTGTAACTTGGAATCGGCATGAGCTGCCCGTCACATAGCGCCCAACCCCTCGGCGCGAAGTTGCCACCGAACATCTTGATCTCTCCGATGTACGGATCCATCAGCGTTTCACCCCTGTACGTCGTTGGTGGTCAGTGAGAACACGGCCTCGTATCGAGTCCCTGTGTCGTTCGCGGAAATGGGGACCAAGAAGACTTCCAGCACGCCCATCGCATCGTTGCGCAGCCGATAGGTGGCCTGAAGGAGCCTCGGGTTCTGGGGTCCGGCGAACTCGAGTGTGAAACGCTCGTACGGACCCTCGATGATCGCGTCTGACACAACATCCAACGTGAGTTCGATCTCAGTCGAGTCCACCTGGGCAAAGAAGGACTCTCCTGTGTGCATCGAGTACTCGGCCGCCGAAGGATACCCGCTCACGCGACCGCCTCCTTGGCAGACCATTCCATGCGCGTGTAGAAGCTCAGCTGACCGGTCTTGGCAAAACCCAAGCGCTCATACAACCGCATTGCGGGGTTGAACTCCTCCACGTGCAGGACAACTGGCTTGCCTATCTCACGCGCTTCGCTCACAAGATCCTGCACGAGCGACGTGCCGATACCGGCGCCTCGCGCGTCGGGGAGCAGAGCGATGTCCATGAGGCGCAGATCGTCCCCGTTGCGGTGAACGAGCAGGCGGCCTACGTCGACGCCGTCGCGCACGACCACAAGATACTCCGCACCCATGTAGTGCTCTCTGTAGTGGGCGAGCTGCGCCTCTGATTGACTGCGCAGGAACGCGGCCTTCTGCGCGTCGTCCCAGTCAAGCTGCGCGAGCTCCTGGGTGCGCGTACTCGCGTACACGTTGTGCAGGAACTCTTCGTCGGCGGGCTTCGCGACCCTGAGGGTCACGCCACTCATGCAAGACTCCCGTAGGCGTTGGACCAGCCGGTGCGGGGGCCGTCCCGGAGTGCGGATGCATGAGGATCGATATCGGAGGTGCGTCCGACCTCTGCAAGCAGCACGTTCGTACTCGCGCCTGCCTGGCCACCGACTTCCCGGATGAAGATTGGGCTGTCGGTCCCGGTGGATAGAGCGCCGCCGGATCGGGGTCCGTCGGCAATGTCTCCGTCGATGATTCCGGACGCATCCGACTCGAACGCGTCACGCAGCAGGCCGCCGACCTCCTGACCGAGTGCCATGAGCGCACTTGGCGTATCAGTCCAGGTCGCGGCGCTCTTGATGCCGAGCGCAGTGCCGCCCAGTGCATCGAGATTGGCCGACTCGAGCGCAAAGCTCGACATTGCCAGCGGCATCGTGTCCATGAGTCCCGCATCGGCGTATGCCCGCACGAACTCGGTCGCCTCGTCGCCGCAGTGAAGCGCGTACACGAAGTCGGCGTCGGCCTCCGCAAGGGCGGAAACGGTCTCTGCCACATCGCCATCGTACAGATGGGTGACGGCTGTAGAGGCGATGGTTCCGCCCGCCGACTCGAATCCTCGTGTGAACGCCAGGAGCGAGTCAAATCCGCTCTCATATAGAGAGAAAGCGACCGCACACCGCGCACCCATGTTCTGGGCTGCCCAAGTTCCCATGGCGTGATTAGCCTGCCAGTAGCCGAGTGTGTGATAGAAGAGCCGAGGATCGGGCTTGTCGTCCGGGGCGTTGGCGCCTGCCTCGGCGGCAACGATCGGCACGCCGGAACGCTCCGAGAGATCACCCAGTCCATCCGTACGAGCCGGATTCGCCCATGCGACGACTAGGTCCGCATGATCATCATCGATTAGCGTCGTAGCCTGACCCAGAACGGAGCCCGGAGACGGGCTAGCGGTTCTGATCTTGAGCTCAACCCGGTCCTTGAGAATGGGACCCAAGGAAGCCCTGAGACCCTCCTCGAAGCCTGCGGCGTCGAGACCCGAGAACATGACCTGGGGTACCACGGCACCTATGACCGGTGTCCGCTGCGTGATGCGGGAGAGAGACTCGATCGCTGCAGGAAGACCGCCGAGAGCGGCAACACCAACAGCGGCTCCCGCAACAGTCAGGAAACGGCGTCGGCTAACGCCTCTTGGTCTCGCCTCACCGCTCTGGACCGGATTTCGCGCGCGCGCGCCAGTTTCGTTGGTCCTCAATGCCGGCCCCCGTCTCCCCCAGGATTAAGTGTCCTAGTAGTCACCATATCACGCCAGAGGGGGGGGCTGGCTCACAGGATCGCGTTGAACAGATAGCCCACCGCGATGATGGTCACCGTGTTGATGCCCACAAAGATCGCGATCAGTTTGGGCTTGATGACCTTGCGCAGGATGATGAGCTCAGGCACGGAGAGCGCCACGACCGCCATCATGAAGGCGAGCACGGTGCCCATGGCCATCCCCTTCTCCATGAGCACGGAGACTATGGGGATCACCCCGGCGGCGTTGCTGTAGAGCGGCACGCCCAGGAGCACGGCGACCGGGACCGCGAAGGGGTTGCCCTCGCCAGCCCAGCGCAGCAGGAAGTCCTCGGGCAGATAGCCGTGCATGAAGCCGCCGATGGCGATGCCGCCTACGACATATGGCCAGACTTTGCCCACGATCTCGCCAACGTAGCCGCGAGCGTACGTGAAGCGGTCGGACCAAGTGAGTTCCTCGATGGGCTTGTTGCCGACCTTCATCTCGTACACGTACTCCTCGACAAGATGCTCAAGCCCCAGCTTGCCGATGATGATGCCGCCAACGATGGCGACGGAGAGTCCGGCGACGAGGTAGATCATGGCGATCTTCCAGCCAAAGAGACCCCAGAGCAGGATCAGAGCGACCTCGTTGACCATCGGGCTAGCGATCAAGAATGAGAACGTCACACCCAACGGCACACCAGCCTCGACGAAGCCGATGAAGAGCGGCACTGCCGAGCACGAGCAGAACGGCGTGACGATGCCCAGTGAGGCAGCCAGCACGTTCCCCATGTATAGACGCGAGTGCGAGAGGTAACCTTTGGTCTTCTCGGGCGGGAAGAAGCTGCGAATGATCGCCACCGCGTACACGATGACGGCGAGCATGAGCAGGATCTTGGGCACGTCGTACAGGAAGAACGCGACCGCCTCGCCCAGATGAGATTCAGGCGCAAGGCCGATGAGGTCGAAGGTCAGCCGGTTGGCCAGCCATTCGAGCGGATAGAAGATGTCCATGACTTAGGAGCAGGAGCAGTTGCCGCAACCGCAACCGCCGCTGGAGGCACTGGCACCCTTGAGGATCTCCTCGAGCTCGGCGACCTTGGGCAATCGACCGGCGAACTTGACCTCGTCATCGACCACGAGAGCGGGTGTGGTCATGACGCCGAACGCCATGATGTCGGCGAAGTCGGAGACTTTGATGAACTCGGCCTCGATTCCTGCATTGGTCGCAGCCTCACGTGTGGCCTTCTCGAGCATGTCGCACTTGGCGCATCCGCCGCCCAGGATCTTGATCTGCATGTGTCGTCCCTTTCTTGTCAGGTCCCCATGGGACCGCTTGTCACGTATTCGTGCGCACCGCGTAGGCGGTCGCGTCTAGCAACCGCAGTCGTCGCAGTTGGCCTCGCCGCCGGAGAGCCAACCGGCTATGATTCCCGCCGCACAGCCCACACCGGCGTCGACCGTGAGCGCATTCCACGCACAGTTGGTGGAGCACGCCCCGCACTCGATGCACGCATCGCGATCGACGATCGCAGCGAGGCCGTCTCGCATCTCGAACACCGCATGCGGACACACCTGCGTGCACACGCCACATCCGGTGCAGAGCGACTCGTCGAGCTTGAGCGTAACGACGCCTTCGATGTAGCGAAGTCCCGTCATGTCAGCTCGCCACCCATTGGAACGCCGAGGCAATCCACAACGCGGTCGCCAGGATCACACCGGCGATCTGCCAGGGTATGGCGGCACGCATCTCCGCGAGCACACCGGAAAGCGAGGTGAACGTGGAGGAACCGGTGTAGTTCATGGCGACGAACGACGAGATCGCAGCCATGCCGATGAGGATCGCCGCTCCACCGAACATGCCTGGTTTGAGGCCCTGCATGATCGCGGCGGCGATAGTGGCGACCGCAGCAGCGGTGCCGAGAACGGCACCCTTGAACGCGAACTTGCGACCGGGGAGCAGCGGGAGAAGCGCAGGCAACGCGATCGCGCCCACCAGTACCGCGAGAAGCGCTACGGCAATGGTCGAGCCTCCGCGAACGAGCACCGCGTCCTGTGAGTAACCACCCCGGACGAAGCCGGATAGCGCGAGCACGACCGCGGTCGACAGCAGCACGGCAGGTCGGCGAAGGATAGAGAGTTCCACAGGCGCGACGGCGAGCCGCTCGCTCAGAGTGAACGTCACGAGTCGCATCTCCGGCGTTGCCTTCATGTCGGCTACCAGGAACGCGGGCAGGTCGGCGGCGAGCACCGGGCCGAAAACGACGCGGAAGCCGGTGAACGTGCGCACCTCGTGAGCAGCGACACCGGGAGCACCCAGCTGCGGCACCACGAGCGTGCGGTGCGACACGACCTCATCGAGTCGCGAGTCGAGCACTCGTCGGCTTAGCTCGACGGTGCCGAACGTGCCTTTGCCGGCCGCGCACCAGACGTTCACGCCGGATGTGTCGAGTACCAGGATCCACGCATGCATGCCGTGCAACTCGCGGCGCAGCATGTCGAAGGAGAGTTTGTAGTTGGCCGAGACCAGCACGGGCGACTCAGGCGTGGGCGTGCCCACGGCGTAGAGGCCGGGCTCGACTCGGTACGTACTGCGGCCTATGTTCCATCGCACACGATAAGCGCCCATGCGATCGGCGCGCGTGAGAGTCGTGGCGACTCGGCGTACGGGGCCCGGTGCAGTGTCGACCTGGCCGGTCACCCAAGGGGTGGGACCGTAGTCGTACGTGGCGTCGGGGGCGGCACAGCAGGCTCCGCTCATTGCGGGTCAGCCTTTGCGCTGCACGCACAGCACCCGCCCTGGGCGGCCTGTGCGGCACGATCCGAAAGTGCATCGACCTCGCCTGATATCGCAGCGAAAGCCTCTACATCGAGCGAGCAATGCAGCCACTGTCCCACGCGCCGAGTCTGCACGATTCCCGCCTCACGCAGCTTCTTCACGTGATGCGACACGAGCGCGTCGGACGCGTCCAGGCCGGATGCGAGCTCGCAGATACAGCGCTCGCCGTCGGCCAGCATCTCTACGATGGCGAGGCGGCGTTCGTCGGCAAGAGCTTTGAGTACGTTGATGTCCATATCAAGCATAGTAATCAAATGGGCATTTGATTGTCAAACGGGCGTTTGATTACGGCGCCTCAGCCTTGTACTCCTCGTAGGTGATGACCTCGCCGGTGAATGTCCCACTCTTGAAGCTGCTCACGTTGTTGATATTGGTGACCGACCCCCGCATACCTGTCGAGGTCACGTTCACCACGACACGCACGCGCTCGACCAAAGAGCGAACCGAACTCTCGAACACGTAGTGGCCACCTGAGCTGGACACCAGATAGACCGGCCAGCCATCGACGGTGTTGAAGTCGAAGTCAGCTGCGGTTCCCTCGTCGGTGGTGTAGATCCACAGCCAGCAGGGGTCGGAGTGCTTCAGTACACCGCCGGGGGCGTCGCGCTCCGTGTTCTCATAGTCGAAGGTGCCCCTGAAGGTGAGTCCCTCCGGAGGAATCGCGGCCGCCGTCGCCATGGGCGTCAAGTCATCTCGTTCGACGAACTCCGTGACTCCCGCGACCAGGTCGCCCTCGCCTGTGGGCGGATCCTTGTAGAACTCGTAGAAGTATCCCCCGGGAATACTGTACTGAAAAACGGCGGCGCCTCCCGCCACAAGAACCAGCATGATCGTCACGAAGGCGATGGCCTTTGCCGCCGCCGTGAGGCCGACCGGTGCTGCCGCCACTCCGCCTGAACCAAAGAGGCCCGGAACCTTGGAGGATTTCGCCCACGCGCCGGTGCGGGGATCGAGGATCTTGTCGGCACGGCCGATTCGACCGCCGGAGGCGTGCTCGGCTAGCTGGTCCCACGTGTAGGGACCGTACTGCTG
>JAQIBK010000197.1 GCA_027859125.1 Actinomycetota bacterium
GCAGGTGTGCGAGTCGCAGCCGACCATCAGGTCGCCGGGGACCACGTGGCCCTGCTCCGGGATGAGCTGGTGGCACACGCCGCACCCGATGTCGTAGACCTTCGCGCCGGTCTGCTCGCCGAAGTCGCGCATGATGGTGTGCAGTTCCGAGACGCCCTCGAGCGGGCTCGGCGAGGAGTGGTCGATGACGAGCGCGACCTTCTCCGGGTCGAAGACCTCCTCGACGCCCATGCTCGCGAGCGCACGGATGGCGAGCGGCGAAGTGCCGTCCTGGCCCATCACCATGTCGACGCCCGCGATCACGATGTCGCCGGCGCGCGCGTCTTCTCCGGAGTGTGCCGAGAGGATCTTCTCGGCGATGGTCTTCCCTGCTATCTCGATCACCTTCTCGACTCGGGCCGTCCTGAGGGTGCACAAAACGCGCCTCGGCCAGGCCGATGGACCTTCACTGGTGTCCGACGCGGTCGCGCCAGGGTCGTCCACAGCCGCATGATTCTACCGTACGAGGTCAGAGGCGGCAACGGGGCAGCCAGCGAACACGGGAGACGCGCCGGGTGTCAGCAGGGTGCGATATCTTGATATGCAGACTGCAGAAGTGTGGTTAGTGATACACACGTTGATGCGATCCGCGATCGCTGCAGATGGTCGGGCAGCCCAAGGTGGGCGGTTGATGAGCGAATTCGATACCACGCACGGGTCAAGTGATGGGGCGAACGCCGGTCCGCACGGAACCGACCATACCGTGCGGCCGTCCGGCTCCAGTCCGTACGCCACCGGAGGCGGCGGCTTCCTGCTTGAACATTGCTACGGCGCTGTTGCTCTATGCAGTCTCCTGCTCGGTGAACCGATGGTGGGTCTGGGTGACGAGTATCAGGTGACCTCGGTCTCGATGCAGCAGGAGAGCCGGTCTCCTGTTGACGATCTCATCGTCACGGGTGCTGCAGCCGACTCCCGCGCAACGATTCGAATCGCCTGTCGTCGCAGGCCGACAATCGGGAGCAGTAGCAGCGATACCGTCAATCTCTTCGCTGACTACGTAGACGTGCTGCTTGCCGATCCAGATGCAATTGAGAGTGGAGAAGTGCGTCTGGGGCTGGCAGTCTCCGGACGGTTCGGACCGGCGACACAGCTGGCGGAGTTGACTGAGGTAGCTCGTCGTCAATCGTCAGCTGCGGGCTTCGAGGACGCGATCAACGCTCCAGGCGCACATACGCGCGCGGTACGCGAGCGCTTGACGAACACCAAAGACCTTGTCGAAGCCGCACTGGAAGGAACTGGTCGAAATGCAGACAGCCAGACCGTGGCAGAAACCACTTGGTCACTGCTGAAAGCGCTCTACCTGCTCCAAGAGGAGCTGGAAGGCGATGCGGCGCCGGGCGTGACGGCCATTGTTAGTCGATTGCAGTCACCCGCTGGCACAACATCAAGAGCAGCGGATCTGTATCGTCGACTTGTAGAGGTTGCGGGTCAGAGCGGCATCAGGGCTGGCGCCATGGATCGCGCGATGCTCCGACGCGAACTGCGCCCATTCGGTCAACTTGGCGCGTCGCGAGACTTCTCCGCCTATCGGTCGCAGATTGAATCGCTAGAGACGGCTTTGCTCCAACGAACCGAGCGGTCGATTCCTCGATGGGGCGAGGGTGACGCCTTTCGCCTGACGCGATCGCACTTGACTGAGGAGCTGACAGCTACGATTCGGGGCCTTCAGGGTGGCGGTGTGCTGTTGGTCCGGGGTGAGCCGGATGTGGGGAAGTCGGCTCTCGCGCTTGATGCAGTCGATGTGATCCGGTCCACGGGTGGCAGTGCAATCGCCCTTAGTCTGCGCGACCTCCCCCAGGATGTTCTAACGTTCGGGTCATTGGTCGGTGCTTCGGCGGCAGACCTCTTGTCGTCAGCTGAGACCGGGCCGGATAGCCTTCTTCTGCTTGATGGCGCCGAGGTGATCCAGGAACGCGACGACCAAGTCTTGCCGTCGCTACTTGCTGCAGCGGCGTCTGTCGGACTGGTGACGGTGTTGGTGGCGCGTGATGACGCCACCGGCACACTGCGCGAACTCCTGAAGCGGCTCGGGTTAGGGGAGCCGGATCAACAGATCGTCGCGGCGATGTCGGTTGAAGAATCATCCTCGCTCCTTGAGGCGATGCCGGAACTGGCGCCACTTGCATCCGGCCCGCGTGCAGCATGGTTGTTGCGGCGCCTCGGCATTGTCGATCAGATCGTGCGCTCAGCGATTCGTGAAGGGAGACTCCCATCGTCCCTTCAGACTGAGGCTGAGGTCGCGCAGATGTTTTGGTCGGCGTGCGTTCGCAATAGCGAGCGGGTAGTAGACGGTGTGGCGCCGGACGATCGGGACAGTGCGGTGACCGCCGTGGCCCGTAGCCTACTTGGCACCTCCATCACGATTACGACCGGGACTGCACTCGCCGCTCTGCGCTCCGACGGGATCTTGTTGCCGCGAGACAGCCGAACAGCCTGGCGTACGTCTGATGCATTCGCGAGCGACGTGGTCCGGGATTTCGCACTAGCAACTGTCTTGGTGCGCGACGGACTATCCCTACTCATCGAGTCCTCAGCACCGCGATGGGCAATCCGTGCCGTTCGACTCTATGCTCAGGCGCGGCTTGGGGCAGCAGTCCAATCAGGCGATCAAGCGTTGCTTGAAGCATGGGGGACGGTGCAGGCGGAGTTTGACCTGCTCGCCAGCGCACATGGTGCACGTTGGAATGAAGTCCTATGGGAGGCAGTACTCTCGGCGGGCTGGTCAGATCAGCTGCTCAGGGCCATGACGCCAGTACTTCAGTCGGACTCGTCACTCCTGAAGGCAGCGCTGAACGGCCTGAAACTGAGATTCTCAGTGGTCGGTGCTGCTGACCCGATACTCGGCGCTCCGGTACTCGAATGGATCCTGGACAACTGCGACATTGCGCAGGTCTTCACCTCATATCAAGACGAAGGCACTCGCGAGTTCATTCTGTCGTGGCTGAAGGGATTAGCGCGGCGGGAGGTCTCGGGCGAGGACATTGAGACTCTGCGGGTGTCGAGGGTGCATCTCCGCACTCAGTTGCTCGACCTAGACCCCGACTATCAAGCAAGAGAAGAGTGGCTCGAATGCATCGGTCTGCTCGGAGGAGATGCTGATGCAGACTCGAGACAGGCGCTCGTCGACTTCGCCCGCGAGCGTCCGGCGTTTCTTGCGCCGCTCGTTGAGAGCTTCGACGTTGCCAATTCGCTTGCAGCCAACGACGCGGCTCTGCTGACAGAACTTGCGGAGGCCTACTACATAGAGCAGCCGCGACATAGTCCATGGGGATCGTCTTCACTTGACGACGGGATCCGACACCATCGCTCGGGTGGTTTCCGTTCCCCAATGGCAGCGTGGTACTTGGGACCTTTCTGGCGCCTGCTCAATGCCGACTTCACCTTGGGTCTCTGTCTTATCGACAAGATGCTGGATCACGGGGCACGCGGGCGGCTCGCGGTACCCGATGATCTCGGTCGACGGCGCGAGTCTTCTGAAAGTCGTGCTGATGAGGGACTTGAACTCGATCTGCTGGGACTCGGGCCGCGTACCTACTTGGGCGATACCCATGTCTGGTCTTGGTACCGAGGATCGTCAGTCGGCCCATACCCATGCATGAGCGCGCTCCTTGCACTTGAACTCATGATGGATGCGTTTGTGCGGGCGGATGTCCCGATACGGCTTGTTGCGACGAGGGTGCTAAGGAATGCATCCACGCTAGCAAGTGCCGGTTTGGTCTGCGGCTTCCTTGTGAGACACCTAGATAAAGTGACTGACGAACTCGACGAGTACCTAGCCCAGCCTGAGATCTGGCAACTGGAGATTGGTCGAGTCGTCTCAGAAGGGACACTCCACGTTCAAGGCGCTGACCCGGAAGAGATCGATGGCAAGGAACGACGACGATGGACTCCACATTCGATTGCCAGCCACCTGGTGGTTATGGCCATGACTTCCGACAACACGGAATCGCTCGCCCGACTCAAGGCAGTTGGTAGTCGACTTCTGAATGCTGCGGGCGGAGAGGATGCGCCTGCCGTTGTTCGACAGTGGGTAGCCAACTTCGATCCCTCCAGCTACTCCTTCAAGGAAGTTGAGGGGGGACTCCTCGTTGAGGTCAACCCCGGCGAAGAAGTCGAGAGGGCGCTCGCCGAGGACCGAGACCACTCTGCGCTCATTCAACAGATGTATCGGCTGCAGAACCGATACCGCCTACGGCAACTCGTACCGTACCGCGTCGATTTCGCCGAATCACCGTCAGAATCTGAGCTGGCGGCTGACTGTGAAGCGGCACGTCGGATCCAGGACGGCTTGCCCGACGAACCACTCGATGGAGTGAGGTCGGCGTTGGGAGTCCTTGCGGCTGCCATCCTAGAGGTATCCGCTGCCGGTTCGATCACTCCGGAGGGAAGTCTTGAGTGGGCGGTCGATCTTCTAGTCGATGCTGCGCTCAACCCGTATGAGGGAAGCTCGCCGAATTGGGCAAGCATGTTCTCGTGGGGATCCGATCGAACGGCGGCCTTTGCATTTCCCAGCGCGGTGCTCTGTCCGGG
>JAQIBK010000119.1 GCA_027859125.1 Actinomycetota bacterium
GTCCAATGCATCCCCGGAGATCGGTCCCGACGCCGTTCCGATCGGCCCACGGCCACACTCTCAAGCAAGCGTTTATTTGCAACAGCGGTGGAGTCTACCAGAAAATCACCCTCAAAGCCATGACAGAGGCCTCGCGACCCCCGGGAACGGAGTATCGCGAGGCCATCAGCCAAGCAACTATTCGGCAGTCAGGGTGTCTTCGATGGAGACATCAGGGAGTGGCCCGGCGAGCTCATCGAGTACCTCACCAAGCTGTTCGACGAGGCTTCCGTACTCTGCCCAATCGCCCGCCATCTGCGCTTCCAGCGCTCTCTCGTATAGATCACGAGCCACTGCAGCATCTGCGGCGGGAGAAACACTCCCATCTGAGTCGACACCTGAATCTGAGGGCACAGTCTCCCCGAATACCTTGAGAAGAGCACTCTCGAGATCACGCTCCATCACGACCTTGTCGGCGTAAACAACGAGTACCCGGGTGAGCTGCGGAATGGCCGTCGTCTCAGCCTGAAGGTAGAGCGGCTGAATGTAGACGACTGACTCTTCCAGCGGGACAACCAACATGTTGCCGAACACGACCTGGCTGCCGCGCTGGCTCCACAAGGTGAGCTGTGGCGAGATGGTCTCATCCTGGTTTATCCTGGCGCTGATCTGCTCTGGCCCCAGGATCACACGAGCCTTGGGGACTGTGTACACGACCCGCTTGCCGTAGTACTCATGATCGGACTTGGCCGACATCCAGCCGATCATGTTGTCCTTGTTGCGAGGCGTGAACGGCATGATCATCTGGAAGCTCTCAACCGAGTCACCGGGGAGCCTCATCAGGACGTAGAACGGATCCATGGGAACGCCGTCGCGCTCACCAGGAAGCTCCCAGCTGTCCTCTTTGTTGTAGAAGACCTGAGCGTCGGTCATGTGATAGTTCTTGTAGACCTCGGCCTGAATACGGAACAGGCCCTCGGGATAGCGGAGATGCTCCCTGATCGAATCGGGTATCTCGGAACCGTCTTTGACCAATTCAGGGAATATCGCTCTCCACGTCTCCAGAATCGGATCCTCGGCATCGAAGGCGTACAGGGTCGTTGTACCGTCGTACGCATCGACTGTGACCTTGATCGAGTTGCGCATGTAGCTGACTCCGCCAAATGGCTCCGAGTACGGATAGCTGTCAGACCACGTGTATGCGTCGGCGACCCACACGACCCGGCCGTCCGCGATCACGGGATAGGGATCGCCATCGAACCAGAGCCACGGCGCGAGCCGGTCCAGTCGTGTTGAGATGTCGCGATCGAACAGAACGCGACTGTCACTCTTGATGGCTTTGCTCAGCAGCAGCTTGGCGGAGCTGAAACGCAAAGCGAACGAGGCCCGCGTGAAGAAACCACCAACGTCTATTCCCGACGTACCGTCGTACTCGGCCTTGGCGAACTGGTCGCCAACCGGGTAGTCGAACTCCTCGGTGTCCGTGTTCACAACGATGTAGTCTCGCGTGCTCTCTCCAAAATAGATTGCAGACTGTTCGACTACGAGATCGGTATCGGACACAGGCGGCACATCTCGGATTATGAAGTTGGGCAGGCCCCGTGAGTCAGTGTCACTAACAGGACTCATGACCAGACCGTATCCGTGGGTGTAGACCAGGTGTTGGTTGACCCACGTCTGGGCCCGATCGGCCAGTTGGTTCACATTGAGTTCGCGTACGGATACAAGCACTTGCTTCCGCTGCCCGTCGATCGTGTAGCGATCGATGTCCACATCAGAGAACTCGTAGTATGGCCGAATAGACTGCAGCTGCTGATACGATTGCCCCACGATATTTGGATCCCAGAGACGAATGTTGTCGAGGGTGTCAGCATTGTCCAAGACATCTTGTGCGGTCAGATTCTCTTCTGCGGGAAACGCTCTGGTCTCAACCTCATCTAGGCCGAATGCCTCTCTAGTCGAAGCGATGTTGCGCTCAATGTACGGAGCCTCGGCCGCGACCTCATTGGGCGCCACGCGGAACTGCTGAACGAGCGCTGGGTAGACTGACCCGACCAGGATCGAGGCAGCCACCCATACTCCCAGTGAGATCGCCGGCAAACGCCACCCTTTCACACGGATGTTGACCATCAGTACGATTGCCGACGCAACGGCTATAGCAATCAGAATCTTGAGCGCTGGCAGCTGAGCGTTCACGTCAGTAAACGACGCGCCGGTGACTTGCCCGCGAGGAGAGAACGTCAACTCATATATGTCGAGGTAATAGTCGAATGCCTTGCTCGCCACAAGCAGGCCGAGCAGCACCGAAAGATGTGCCTTGACGTGTGGAGCAAAGCCTTTTAGGCGCGCCCAGGGCTGGATGGCCCCGTCCAGGACGTGGATGAAGGTCGTGACGATCGCCGCGATGACAATGATAGAGGGCAGCCAATCCGCCAAGACCCTGAGGGCCGGCAGGGTGAACACGTAATAGGCGACGTCACGACCGAACTGCGGATCCGTCTTGCCGAACGGGGTAGCTGCCATGGCCAATCGAATGGTCTCCCACTGAGGAGACATACTGAAGCCCATGATGGCCCCGATAGTGACTGAGCCCCACAGAACGACACGATCCACGAATGGGCCTATGTTCGCGCGAAGGCGAAGGATCGCTTCCTCGAATTGTGGCGGCATCTCCCCCACGGAGGTCAGCACGGCCCTCGGAGACATCCTTCGCGCGATCCTCGCATTGATGAACACGACCAGGAAGGTGACCACCCCGAATGCGAGCCCGGTGAGCGCCTGGCTTGTCAGTGTCGTGAGGAAGACACCCTTCTGGCCCAAGTCGTCGAACCAGAGGTAGTCCGTGTAGAAGACCGCCGCCGTTGTGATCAAAGGTAGTACTAGGAACAGTGCCACCAGAACGACTATCGTCAGTGTGCTCCGCTTCTGGGAGTCAGTTCGAGCCATATTATCGGGCCTCCGTTAGATGTAGTCGTCCACATCGATGTTGATGTCCTGCGGGTCGAGACAACGAACAACCACGACGTCAGCCTGGGCGGTGTCCACGTCATAGGGCTCGACCATTTCGCCGGTTGACGATGCTACCACGCGAACCAGTGGCCGCAGAGAGTCGTTTTCGCTCGGTCTCAGGACTATACCCGTCTCGTCGGTGGACAGTCGAACGACCGACCTGGGTGGATAGACCCCCATCAGTGTCACGAACAGTCGAACGAGCACAGGGTCGTGCGCTGTCCCTGCGCCTTGCACAAGTAGTCTCATGGCATCATCCTGCACCCGTGCCGCACTGTACGAGCGGTGAGATGTCATTGCGTCGTAGGCGTCGGCCACGGCAACTATCCTGGCCGTGAGATGTTGCGGTCGATTCAGCGATCTATGCGGATAGCCGCCGCCGTCATATCGCATGTGATGCTCGAGAATGGTGACGAGTGCTGACTTGTCGAGCCCTGGCATGACTGCCGCTTGCTCGGCACCGTAGACAGGATGTTGGCGGATACGGGCCCACTCCTCGGGGCTGAGCGCGCCAGGCTTGTTGAGTATCTCCAGGTCGACGGTCATCTTGCCTATGTCGTGAAGCAGCGACCCGACACCCAGAGAAGAGAGGAAGCGATAGTCCGTGGTGAACATTGCGCCCAGCGCCAGGGAAAGAATCGCAACATTCGCAGAGTGGTAGAAAGTGTACTCATCGTAGTTCTTGAGGCCTGTGAGCTGCAGCATGGCGTAGCGGTTGGTCAGAACATTGTCCACGAGACTGCGCACAGCGCTCTTGACCCTACCCGTGCTCACAGCCTTGTTCGATCGAACCAGTCGGTCGATCTCCCGCATGAGGTCAAGGGCCCCGTTGTACGACTCCTGCGCACCGCCGGAATCCCCCCCCTCCTCCTCACGCTCAAAGACGCGGACCTCGCCGACCGAGATGTGCGGGAGACCTGCTTCATGCACCATGCGTTCGATTCCACCGACTCGTTCCGCCTCATAGCCGTCGGCAGCGAGAACCGACATGGCTCGAGTGAGTTCAGCCAGAGAGATTCCCCTCCGGATCACGAGCGATCCTACCCCGAGTGCGTTGAACTCACGCACGAGCTGGTCGAACAGCAGGCTCTCCTCGGGCAGAAGTTGATCCCCGAACAGCACTTCGCCCTCAAAGAAGGCGAGCACCACGTCCACACCCTCTTCGTGGTAGCGAAGGATCGCCTCCATCGCAACCTCGACGCCTTCGGCTACGGCCGGATGATCGATCGGATAGAGTTTCGCCGTACGGCGCACGGCATAGAGTCGGGTGAGCAGCTCGCGGACGCGGCCGATCTGCTTTGTGGAGTACGAAACAGCGGCTGCATCGTCCGAGAACCCGGTGCCGGGCATGTCGTTCAGGCCAACACTGTTGACATCATCCAGTTCACCGATCATCTCCGACGCAGGCAACGCTGTCTCCTGTTGGCCGGGTTCCGGTGTTGGCCGTGGGTCATCCGTCATCGCTCGTCACTTCCCTTCATGCCCGCGTTGCGAATGTGCGCGATAGCGCTCTCCGCCGCGGCCTTGATCTCCCGTGTTCGCGATGAGCCGATGATCGATCTGCGGCCCGCAAGGGTCTCGAGCATCGCTATGGATTGCCGAGACCCGATCACACCCAGTGCCTCGATAGCCTCGACGCGCGGTCCTACGTCGCGGTTACCT